>JBFXIQ010000039.1:0-13352 GCA_050175815.1 Synergistaceae bacterium | reverse complement strand
TATGTAGTTACTTCTCGGCTGCAGGAGCGACATACTTGGAGCCGTCCTTTTTCCATCCGACAGGTTTGAATTCATTTCCCCCTCCCTTGTAGAATTTACCGAAGAACTCGTAATATTCGAGCCTCAGAGTCTGGATAAATACTATCAGACCTTCCAGGCATACTATTACGATATTTCCAATTATGAGGATTATTCCTTTCATCACGATCCCCCCCGGGAGGGAATGGACCATCTCGGAGAGCATTATTACTGCCATCGAGAGGCCTACGTGGTTCAGGGCGAAGGCTGCAAGTCTTACAAATGACGCTGTGTTCGAAACGAATGACATCAGGTGGTGCATTATCTCGAAGATGTTGAGAACTGCCGATTCTCCTTCACTCTTCTGGTGGAGGAGGTATCTTGCAAGTACATCCCTGAATATCATCAGAAGAATCATTACCCCGATGCCGCCCCACATTATGTCAGCAGCGAGCTCAGGGATCTTTGTTCCTGTCATATATATGGCTGCCAGTGCAGCCATAGTCCAGTAGAGCATAAGTCCGGCCATTCCCTGACCGTCGAAAAGGAGCCTTCCGAAGTCCCTTGCCCTGTACTGTTTTATCATGTTGAGAATGAGTCCCAGGCTTATCATGAAAACTCCCAGACAGATGGCGATCACAAGGAGTTTGTTGGTATCGTGCATGGGAGAGAGCCAGAGTGCGGGAATGATGTTTTCCATTCCGAAGATGCTCCCGTAAAGTACACCAAAGACCATAGAGCTTACGGCTGCTGACTTGATGACCTGCCCGAAGGAACGCTTCATTATCCCCCGCTTGACCATGTACCCTGCTCCAAGGAATATCATCAGGCCGTGTCCGACATCCCCGAACATGAAACCAAAAAACAGAATGAAAGATATGGCTACTATCGGAGAGGGGTCTATCTCTCCGTAAGAGGGCAGGCTGTACATCGAAACTATGTCCTGGAAAGCCCTGAAAATGGGATTGTTCTGCAGAAGCGTCGGTATGCGTATGCCTGAGTAGCTGATGTCCTTCGTCTCTTCTACCATTACTGTCGTCATCGGCGCGTCTTCCTCGATAGTTTTTCTGATGGCTGTCAGGGTATCCGCAGGTATCCAGCCTGAAAGTACAAACATCCCGCTTACTTCACCGCGGCCCTTGCACACATCGTAGACCCTCTGCATTGTGTATAGCTGAGAGTAGAGCAGCTCATATTCGGAACGCTGTTCCCTGAGCATGTCCTTGGCAGCTTTTGCCAGCCCTTTGATGGCTCTCTGGTGGTTGGCGATCCTCTTGGTTACAAGGGTAAGGGGATCCGCCCCTTTCAGCTGTGATGCGATCTCTTTTAATGAAAATTCTTTGAAGTAGACAGCTTCAAGAAGCTTTCTGGTCGATTCTACATAGCCTTTTACCGTCAACACTATGACCCATGTATTGCCGTTTACCACAGTCAGCTCATTCGTTGCAATCGGAGACTCTTCGCTGCTTTCCGTCAGTCTCTGGTAGTTTTCGTTCGATAACCGGCCAAAAAACGGCACAAGAAATGTGCCCCCTGCAAGCACCTCAGGGCCGAACTCAGTACCTTTGAGCGCTTCTACAAACAGCTTGGTGGCCGAAAGGAGCTCTTCCTCCTCGGAAAGCGCGATCCTTCTCTTTTCCCATACCTCAAGCCTTTTTGAGGTCTGATCAACTTTCCTGCGGGCTGCCGTCAGAGTAAACTCTTTCGTCAGAGTTACAGGAGACGGATCCGGGATCATTTCGCCGGCGATCTTCCATACAGTTGTGACCTTTGCCAGAAGTTCGTCGTACGGATTTTCTGTTTCGGTCGTTACCTTGGACCGGAGGTTCCTGTCGTTTACCAGAAGGTCGAGCGGCAAAGGCTGGAAGCCCCCTGTCAATACCATCTGACGGGCTACGGGCTCCATTTCGGAGTCAGGCCCTATCATGGTCAGTGCGACCATCTTCATTACTGCCATTTGGGTTCACCCCCGGTGATTATCGGCCTTATAAGGTAATTGGCCGCATTCCTGCGATCATAATCATATCTGACATCTTCTATAACACGGATCACATCGTCCAATTCATGAGATTTTAATACAAAATAGCTGACAGCCGTATGAAAGCCCGGCGATCCTTTCTGGAATATTGCCAGGGCCTTGAGATAGTTGTATCTCTTTATTGACATCTCAAGAGAGAGTTCCCGGTCTTCCTGTTCCAGTGCGCTTCTGAAAATACCGGCATAGACAGGGAAAGAATCCTCCAGCCTGTTGATCCTCTCTTCCAACGTGGCTCCCTTTGACATGTCGCGGAGATGGTGAGTCTTTACTTTGTATTTCACCGGGAGCATCCTGCTGAGTGTCTCTTCAAGAGTCATGTGATAATACCAAACGCACCTGTGAAAATGGTAAAGGTTAAGAAGGTCTATCCTGGAACCGAACAATGGTTCAAGTAATTTCTGCTCGCTTTCGGGAAGGCTCTTGAGGTCATTGTATATAGATGTTTCTACCAGGTTGTCTATTGCTATCTCAAGCGAAAAAAGGGACTCCTCACCGTTGATCAGGCGTTTGACCGGTTCTGTAAGGACCCTGTGATATTTGGTATCTTTAAGTGCCTCAAGGACATCATTGTAATCTCTGCTGTTCAGCAGCAGGCCATAGGAAAGCTTTGATCCGGGAACGACAAAAAGACGTTTTCTCATCTCATCGCGGTCAAGCCTCTTTGTCCTTATCCATCTAAAAATGCTTTTAAGGTGTTCTGCTTCGTACCATCCAAGCCAGTCTGTAAACAGCTGGCGCCTTGGACCTGAAAGGTAATAGAGAAACGAAGTCGCTTCAGCAAGTATAGAAGATCTCACCGCATTTTCAAGGTCTACACGATGCACCTTAGCAGGCGGCAGGGTCATAAGGTGCTCCTTGTATCCCCCTGTCTGCTTGAGAAAGTCTGCTATCTCACTGATGCTGTTAAGGTTCAGCAACGCCCAGTACTCATCAGAAGTAAGAAGCTTGCTGAAGAGCACGTGTGATTTTACACCTATGGCTGTTGGCTGTCCCTTGGAAGTGGAGTGCAACCTTAATTACCCCTTTTGGTTTTCGAAATATATCTTTCTGCTATCTCAGAGACCATAGAATCGATCACAGGATCGGCATTTTCCTCAAAGCGTTTCTGCATACGTGCCCTTTCCTCTTTCCCCAGGACGGCTATCTGTTCAGCTTCCGTCCTTGCGGAATTGAGGGCTGTCTCCATCAGGCCCTTTGCCTGCTCCCTTGCCGAAGCCATCTGGTTTGCACGCTCCATGGAAAACTTTTCCTGTGCTGTGCGAAGAAAGCCATCTGATTCATTTTTTGAGTCCTCAACTATCCTTTTTGCCTCTGATTCTGCTCCAAGCAGAACTGCGAGAACTTCCTGCAATGTACCCATCATCATTACCTCCGGAATTTGACTACTTTTTTGTCTTTTTCTGAGCCATCTTCATCCTTGTAAAGTCTTCACGCTCACCCTCCTCCAGGACGTCAGATATAAATCTTATATCGGCCCGGTTTGAAGGGATAACTACCTTTTCAAGAGCGTTTACACGCCTGTGTGTTTTTCTTATTTGTACGGCAAGCCTGTAAACGCTTGTTTCAACTTCTGCAAGCTGTGCCAGCAGGACCATTACTTTTCGGAATTTTGAGTATGCCAAATCCATTGCACCTGAAGAGCCGTAAAATGAATAACTGGGAGCAGTTTTATCAGATAACGGATCAACATCGGGTATCTCAACACCCATTACCGAGTGAAGACGTACTGTGATGTCAGATGTAAGGGGAACTGCCTCCGAAATATCCTCAACTGTATCTATTCCAAGAGAGATATTAGCCCCCTGAAGGGCATCATATGCTTCCTTGAAAATTCGTTCAACATCCTTCTGGATAGTCTTTGCAGAATCTATAAACCGGACAAGCTCCATCATAAGGACCTGTCGTTTTTGATCCAGAAGATCATGCCCCGACTGAGCCATTTCCATGGAGCGTGTGAGTTTAACAAGGTTTCCCCTGGTTGGAGCAAGTTTGGTAGCCATAAGATCCCCCTTTGTCTGGTCAGGGTCATCGTATCAGATAAAGACATTGATTCAGATATCTGTCCAGCAAAACGTGTTATAATCTCACATGGCGTATTAATTCCACACAAAAAACAACAACCTCTGCTGAGAACAGAGACCACGAAGACGATTCTAACTCTTATTTCAGAGTTAGTACAGGGGGTAAATACAGTCTATGTTTATATTGTTTATCAGTGAGACAGATCTGTCCAGGGAGAAGGGGCTCTCCGCAGCGGGGGCCAATGTCGAGGCTCTTCCGTATACTGCCCCGGCAGATGCGGATATGCTTTATTACGATAGGCCTATGGTCATAGACTGCATTCCGATCGACCCGTCCGGCCATCCGACTCCGGCTCTTGTGACCAGGGCAGCAGTGTTGGAGGGAGGACTGCCGGTGATGAACATAAGGGCCGGCACGTCAATAGCTCCGGCGGCTCCCTTTAGGGATCTTGGTGCAATTCCCGGCAGGGATCCGAGGATAGGGCCAGCGGTGCCGGACTTCTCAAAGATCTCTGAAAAAGCTATAGAGGCGGCGAAAGATCTTGCCGGATCCGACATAAAAAAGTTTGTGCTTGCCGAGTCCATTCCCGGGGGAACAACAACGGCACTCCTTCTCCTTAGGTCCCTCGGATACAACGGGACTGTCTCATCTGCAGGTCCCGTCAATCCGCTGTCTAAAAAGGAAGAGATATGGAACGCAGTCGCCTCAAGGCTGAGGATCAAAGTGGGCGGAATGAAAGGCATGGGCCTGACAGCAGCGGCAGAAGTCGGAGATCCGATGCAGATAGCAGTTGCTTCATTTGTATCTGCACTGCCTGAAGATGCAGAAGTGATATTGGCTGGAGGCACACAGATGATGGCAGTTGCAGCACTGCTGAGGGACATGAAGGTAACAAGGCCTTTGCTGGTAGCAACGACAAAATATATATGCCGGGACAGAACGAGCTGTTTCGTGGATTATGCGGAAAAGATCGGTGTTGAATGGTATTCGGCTCCCCTTGATTTTTCGGCATCAAAATTCCCGGGCCTGGCAGATTATGAAAAGGGATATGTCAAGGAAGGAGTCGGAATGGGCGGGGCTGTATGGTACGCCCTCCAAAACGGAGCAACGATCGAAAGGATCACAGACAGGACCGAGAAACTCTACTCAACACTGACCTCCTGAAAATACTTTTATATTTACATTTAACTGAATATGGAAAAGCGGCAGGTCATTCTGCCGCTTTTGATGCCTTCATAGTCGAATAGAGGGCGGCAGATAAGATCAATGCTCCTCCTGCAAGCTCGTTGAAGGATGGTATCTCACCAAGGAAGACCGTTGCTGCCGCTATCCCGTAAACAGATTCAAGGCTGGCTATCATCCCGGCCGTCTGCGCCCTCACGTTTTTCATCCCATTGATGAACATAGAATGTGCGGCTGCGGTGAAAAGGACTCCGAGAAGTACCAAAAGAAAGATGCTCATCGGTGTGAATGCCGGCCTGTATATAACGAAAACAGGAAGGAGGACCAAAGTTGCAGTTCCCTGCTCGTAAAAGGCAATAACCCTTCCGGAGTATTTTTTTACAAATTTCCTGTTTATCAGTGAGAGCGCTGCGTAGGTAAGGCTGCAGGTCATTCCCCATATTATCCCCATTGTGATGTTATTGCTCAGATGAAATTCCGGGACAATTATAATGACCCCGGTAAACATAACGCAGGCGCACAGAACGTCAGCTGTTTTTATTCTTTCGCCGAACAGCAGCGGTTCAAGGAACGTGATAAAAAGAGGGAAGGTCGAAAATGTAAGGACTCCTATCGCTACTGTTGAGACCTGGATGGAGAGGAAGAAAGTAGTCCAGTGGACTGCCAGCATCAAGCCGGCTGCGGCCAGGGTCAGATAATCACTTTTTGATCCTAGTCCGATTTTTGTCCCCCTGTACCTGAAAAGGAGATACATTGAGATGCTTGCAAAGAAGACTCTGCCAAACGCAATTATTACGGCAGGCTGTCCGACATACCTGGCAAAGAGGCCTGAAAGTCCGAACAGGACGACCGCTATATGGATCTCTAAAAGACTCCTAGTATTATCTTTCATAATACATATTATAGTATAATTTTAAAAAAGAGGTTCATAAGTCCTCCGGTGAGCAGTGCGGCTGTGACCATTATGCCTGAGCTCATCAGCATCCTTTTCGTCCCAAGTTCCTTCCAGAGGATTATGAAGGTCGCTATGCACGGGAATGTCATAGCAAGAACGACTACGGCAATAAGGGTCTGTGAAGCGGATAGCTCAAGAGGTATCAGCAGCCCCATGGCGATGTCTTTCCTGAAGACTCCCATAACTATGGGTATAGCAGTAGCAGAAGGAAGTCCGAGGAAGCCTTCAAATACAGGAGAAAGGACTTTTGCGACCTTTTCCATAACGCCGATGGTTTCCAGTATATTTACAAGGAAGATGCCAAGCAATACCAGGGGAGTGGCTTCATATAGGAAATCCTTGATCCTGAACCACAGTTTGTTTAGCCAGGCTTTCATAGATGGCATTCTGTAGGGCGGGATCTCCACTATCAGTTCGGGGCTGTAGCCTTTCAATGTCAGGTGCATTATCCTTCCCAGCACCAGCCATACGCAGAAGAGTATCCCGTAGACTGCCGCGACATAGATCATCCCGAACTCACCCAGCGTTGCTGAAAGCATTGCCTGTATAGAGACGCATGGGATACCCACAGATATAAGAGTGGCGGCTATAAATCTTTCCCTCTCGGATTCAAGCACGCGTGTTCCCAGGATTCCGGGAACGTTGCAGCCGAAGCCAAGCAGAGTGGGGATTATTGCATAGCCATGTATTCCGAACCTGTGAAGAAGAGCATCAAAAACAACGGCGAGTCTGGGCAGATAACCGAAGTCCTCAAGGAAACTGAGACCTGAGTAGAAAGCTATTATGTATGGAAGGACCATTCCGAATTCTACGTAAAGACCTGTTGAAAGGACTCCAAGACTCTGCTCAAGGTCTATCTTTCCCTCTATGAGAGTTCCTATAAGGATATTTCTTAGCGGTCCTTCTCCCAGTACAGTGTTTAGCTTTTCCAGTACAGGCATCCAGAGGTTTTCAAAAATAGGATCTGTTACATAGGTTATTATGCCTTCACCAACAAACCTGATCGCCGTAAATCCAAGTATCAGAACAAGAAAACCCATTATTCCACCCAGAACGGGATGTGCGGAGATGTCTTCGATCCTGTCCATTGCCGTATGATGCCTGTGAGTTACAGTCTGCACCTTTGTTATGATCTCACCTATGGCCTGCCAGCGAGCCTCCTTGGACATTGGCTTCAGATGGCTTACCCTTGCCTCTTCCATTTTCGCGACAAGATCGCTCAGACCCTGACCCGTTACTGCTACTGTAGGAACTATGGGTACTCCCAGCTCTTCCTCAAGCTTGGGGATATCTATCAGGATGCCCCTGTGCCTTGCTTCATCTACCATGTTTAGTGCAACTACGACAGGAATGCCGTGTTCCAGTACCTGCATAGCCATCACCAGGTTTCTCTCGAGGGCTGTAGCATCTATGACCAATATAACAACGTCCCCGCCGTCTTTCAGAATGCGGCGGGCTATTACCTCTGCTTCATTTGTCGGGTCAAGAGTGTAGGCTCCCGGAACGTCGATCAGCCTGGCAGTTTTGCCGCCATACCTCATCGTTCCTTCAGTAAAGCCCACTGTTGTTCCGGGGTAATTTGAAGAGAGAGCATGAGTCCCCGTAAGCCTTGAAAAGAAGACGCTCTTTCCAACGTTGGGGTTTCCCATAAGAAGGACTCGGCCGCAGTACTGAGATATTGAAGGGCATTTATTGCCTCTGGTGTTGCAGAGGCTGCAGTCGCGGCAGCTCATATAAACTTGGGCCAGAGACGGCTTTTTTCAACAGCCGGCTGGGGAGCGGAGTCTACGCCTTCAACTTCGATCTTGCCGGCAATGGCATGTGCCACGGCGAAGTGCCTTCCGTCAAGCAGGAGAGTTATAGGGCCGCCGAAGGGCATCCCGGAAACCTTTCGGATCCTTTTGCCCACGCGTAGTCCGAGTGCTTCAAGGCGTTCGCCTGATTCACCCTGAGGAATGCTCTTTATTACAGCACTCTCTTCGTCTTTTACCTGTAAGAGGTTCATATGGTGCAGTCCCCCATTGTTCTGTTTTTTTTGAAGTTGCTTTAAGCTAACCGATTATCCTACGGCGATATGGCCTTGTCAAGAAATATATAGCTTAATTTCAATATATTAATTTTTTAAGCCCTTACGCTCTCTTTACGGGCTTAATTGCTCATCAGCGGCAGTTTGTAGTAGACTAAAGCATGCAGAGGGAGAGATATGCCCAACTGCTGAAATTTGAAATGAGCAATGTGCGAAGGCTTTGAAGTTCGGGGCTTTTGTGAGATGATAAAAAATCACTGCTACAAATAAGAATGGAGTGGTATTGGAATGCTGCACTGCGGAATAGTGGGGCTGCCCCTGAGCGGCAAATCTACGGTATTCAACGTTATAACGAGGGCCGGAGCTGAGGTAAAGCCTTACGCCGGCGGGAAGACGGACCCAAACAAGGCTGTCGTCGAAGTTCCGGATAAAAGATTTGATTTTCTGGTCGAAGTGCACAAACCCAAAAAAGTGACTCCGGCTCAGGTCGAGTTTGTAGATCTTGCCGGCCTTTCGCGCGGTGCGGGCAAAGGAGAGGGGCTTGGCAACTCCTTTCTCTCTTTTGTCGCTGACGCTGATGCCCTCATTCAGGTCATCAGGTGTTTCAGCAACAAATCAGTGGAACACCCCGAGGGAAGTATCGACCCGCTGCGCGACTGGGACATTATTGAAAATGAGATGATATTCCGTGATCTGGCCGTCATCGAAAACCGGCTTGGAAAGCTGAAGTCCAAAAAGAAGCTCACTCCCGAAGAAGAGACTGAGAAGAGGCTCCTTGATCAGTGTTTCGAATGCCTTCTCGAAGAGAGGCCGCTGCGGAGCATTGAACTGAAGGCCGCCGAGCGGCGCCTCCTAAGGGGATTCTCATTCGTGACTTCCAAGCCGGAGATAATCCTTCTAAATCTCGATGATTCTCAGTCAGATGAGACAAAGATACCCAAATGGACTGAACTTAAAAAGAGGGCTGATGGGCAGGGAGTAAAGCTCTGCACCCTTTATGGAAGCCTTGAAATGGATATTGCCGAGCTCGATGACGAAGAGGCTGCTGCGTTCACAGAAGGCCTGAATATTACTGAACCCGGCAGGGAAAGGCTCATTGAGGAGGCTTACAGGTTACTTGGACTGATAAGCTTTTTCACCTGCGGCCCTGATGAAGTCCGTGCGTGGACTCTTCATGACGGAGACAATGCCGTTGATGCCGCAGGAGCGATACATTCAGATCTGGCAAGAGGATTCATAAGGGCCCAGGTCGTCGCTTTCGACGATTACAAACAACACGCGAACTCCTTTGATGAATGCAGGAAGGCCGGATGCCTGAGGCTGGAAGGCAAGGAGTATCTCGTCAAAGATGGGGATATCATTGAAATAAGATTCAACGTATAAAGGGGGTTGGAATATGATCTTTGAACCTATAGAGATGAAAAACAAACTTCTGGCGAACAGGATCGTGTCGGCTCCATTGGCCTCTTCAAGTTCGATGGAGGATGGATCTCCTTCTGACAGATCTCTCGAAATATACAGCCGTTTTGCCGCATCCGGAGCTGCCCTCATAATAGTGGAGCACCATGCGGTGAATATCTGCGGGAGGACCAGACCTGCGCAATTCCTTGCTGACAGTGACGAAGTGGCGAAAAAACACTCGGAGATATCAGCCGTCCTGAAAAGCGGCAATGCTCTTTGCATGGCACAGATCAACCATGCCGGCGCAAAGATATCGGATCCTGCAGTTTTCGAAATGGAGGGCTACAGGTCCTTTTCTCCTTCCGGAGTGCCGGTAGGTGACAACTGGGATAAACTCGGCCGCGCACCTGAAGTCATGACGAACAGCGATATCAGGCGAACAGTGGATGATTTTATAAACGCAGCAGTACGAATGGTAAAGATAGGCGGTTATGACGGAGTTCAGATACATGCCAGCCACGGATATCTGCTGGGACAGTTTTTAAGTCCCCTGACGAACAGGCGGGATGATGAATACGGGGGTACTGATACTAAAAGAGCCAGGCTTCTCTACGAGATAACTGACGGAGTCAGACAGTCTCTGAAAGACACTCCGATCTCGGTGCGTCTCGGAGCGGCAGATTTTCTCCCCGGTGATAAACCATTGGGGCTTTCAACAGACGAGACCGTCGCTGTAGCCCGTGAACTTGCAAACCTCGGTGTGGACATGATCGGCGTTACAGGCAATCTTTGCGGATACGGACTCGACCGTAAAGACGGTGCCTACTTTGCTCCCTATGCGGAGAGGATAAAAGCCTCCGTCGGATCCTCGGCACTGGTTGAGTGTACCGGCGGTATTAAAGATCCGCGGACTGCAGACAAATTGCTCAGGGATGGAGTGTGTGACCTTGTCGGCGTTGGAAGGCTTATGCTGCGGGATCCCGGTTTTGTTGTGCGATGGAAGGAGTCATCTTGATTTGAAGGTATATATAAGCTCGGATATGGAAGGCTCGACCGGAGTAGTCTCGACAGAGCAGGTTATGTACGGAGAGCCGGGATACGAATTCGGACGGAGAATGCAGCTTCATGATACCCTGGCGGCAGTAAACGCCGCTCTGTGCTGGGGAGCCGAGTCTGTAACAGTTAATGACTCGCATGACCGAATGACAAACCTTGACGTCTCGATGTTTCCCCGTGAGGTCACACTTATCAGCGGGACACCAAAGATACTTGGAATGGTGGAGGGAGTCTCCGGTCACGATGCAGCTATCTTCATCGGTTACCACGCAATGGCGGGGACAGAAAAAGCTGTCCTTGACCACACATACAGCTCCAAAGTCGTATATGCGCTCAAAATAAACGGGATAAAGCTCGGAGAAACCGGACTAAACGCGCTTTTCTGCGGGGCCCTCGATGTACCTGTGTGCATGGTGTCGGGAGATACTGCCGTCTGTCTTGAGGCATCAAGCCTGCTTGGCGGGACTCTTGTAACCTGCGCTCTCAAGGATGGACTCGGCAGGAGTTCAGCTCTGACAAGATCTCCTGAAGAGACAGCCGCTCTTATCTCAGATTCGGTCAAAAGAGCCCTTGACGCTGCTGCTGCGGACAGAAGTCCGGTGCTTAGGATGGAGGCGCCCTATAAAGCAGAGCTCACCTTCCACACAACGTTGCAGGCTGACGCTGCGGGACTAGTTCCAGGAAGCGAGAGGACATCAGGAAGGACAATGGTCTTTACGACAGAGGATATTTTTGAGATAAGGCGCTGGTGCTCTTCCTCGATAGACTGCGCATCGCTCGCGGGGCATTGACGAAGTTGCTCTCTGTAGGCGTTGATCTCGGAGGACATACCATATCCGCAGCCCTTGTTGAGTCAGCTGGAGAACATGTCCGTACCCTTTACAGGGTCGACAGGGATACTCCCCAGGGCAGGGACATTCATGAGGTAGTGGACTGCATAGCTGGTATGACAGCAGAGGTCTCGCATGGCAGGGAGATATCATATGCAGGTGTGGGAATACCGGGATTTCTGGATGTTTCACGCAGGGTCATTACAAAACTTACAAATTTTTCCGGACTTGAGAATATTGCTTTCCTCGACTACCTTAAGCACGCCCTTGAAAAGAGGGGGATGTCACCGTTGCTCGCAATGGAAAACGACGCCAACTGCTTTGCCGTCGGAGAGGCCTTTTGCGGTGCGGCGGTGGGATGTAAGGATTTTATAGTGCTCACTCTCGGAACAGGTATAGGCTCAGGCATATTCGTGAACGGCAGCCTGGTGACAGGAGCTCATGGGATGGCCGGGGAGGCCGGGCACATTTCGATATCGGAGCACAGGGACATCAGATGCGGATGCGGCAGTACAGGACATCTTGAGACACTTGCTTCGGCAGATCATATTGAGCGTAAAGCGGCCCGGGAGGGCCTGCCCGGTGACTTCAGGTCCCTCTGGCAGATGCGTGATGACAAGAGAGCTGACGACCTTATTTCGAACGCGCTCGAAACTATGGCCAGAGGCATAGCCTCGCTTATCGTAGTGCTGGATCCCGAAAAGATCATACTGAGCGGGGGCATGAGCAAAGCAAAAGGGATCGCAGAGGAACTGGAAGCGAGGACACTGCCATGGCTTCCGCTGCCAATGAGGGAGCATCTGATCATTCAGGTGTCATCGCTTGGAGCAGATGCCGGCCTTTACGGAGCGGCTTCCATAAGTTTGCTGAGGAGATGATGTTTATGTACATGCCAAAAGTATTTCTTACCCAGCTTATACAGGAGACAGGGATGTCCCTCTTGGAGGGGCATGTCGACTACACTCTTTGGAGTATTGATGGCAAGCCTGACCCCGAGGCCGTATTAAGAGATATACCTCTGGCCGATGGCCTGATAATGACGATGGGCATTCGTATGGACAGGGATTTTTTTCAAAAGGCTGTGAAGCTGAAAGTCGCAAGCCTATATTCTGTCGGATATGACAACGTTGACATAAAGGCTGCGACCGAATTTGGAATAATGGTGACCAACACGCCAGGGGTGCTTACGGATGCTACAGCTGACACAGCGATGATGCTCATGCTTATGTCGGCCCGAAAGGCCAGGGAAAACGAGAGGATAATGAGGGAAGGCGGCTGGACCCACTGGTCTCCAAACCAGTTTGTGGGGAAAGATCTTTCAGGTTCTGTTCTGGGGATAGTCGGATTCGGCGAAATAGGCCGGGCTGTCGCAAAAAGAGCACTGGCCTTTGGGATGAAAATAATATACACGGGCAGGACACGCAAAACGGAATATGAAGAAAAGCTCTGTGCTGAATATGTAACCTTTGAAGATCTCCTTAGAAGAAGTGATTTTGTATCTCTCAACTGTGCCCTGACAAAAGAGACAGCAGGTCTTATTGGAGAGAGTGAGCTTCGTATGATGAAAAAAGACGCGGTCCTCATCAACACTGCCAGGGGAGCTGTCGTCGACCAGAAAGCCCTCTTCCGTGCATGCTCGGAGGGTTGGATATACGGAGCAGGTCTTGATGTATATGAGAAAGAGCCTGTTCCTATGGACGAACCGCTGCTCAAATTAGAAAACGTTGTGATGATGCCTCACATAGGAAGTGCCGCCCAAAGATCCAGGGAGGGAATGGCGAGGCTTGCCGCGACGAACATGATCGAAGCTCTCGAGGGAAGGAT
>JBFXIQ010000038.1:12022-13583 GCA_050175815.1 Synergistaceae bacterium | reverse complement strand
GGGACACCCGGATTAAAAGTCCGGTGCTCTGCCAGCTGAGCTAACGGCTCAAAAATGTACATCACGATGGGTAATTTTACAGGTTTTTACGAGAAAGTCAATAAGGACTTGCTAAATTATATATTACTATCAGGATTTTTGTTGCCCATCATCTGTTTTTCCGCAAATTCCACAGGCACATTCTGTAACTTCCAACTGTTCGTTGAGCCAGTCCTCTGCAGGATGATACCTCCAGCCAAGCCATGTAGCAACCTGGAGGTGAAGGCATTTTACTGCATAAGGGACATCGTGCCAGTTTATCCCTCCGACCCCTGTACGCATATCTGACCCTTTTAGAGATAAGCTCTTCCTCAAAAGAGCGTACTTTTCATGCCAGCGGCAAACTTCATTATGCCTGATCCTGAACAGTTCTTCCAGTTCACCTATCTTCCGGAGCGATTCCAGCTCACCGCATTTACGGTCTAAGAAAGGACATGTCAGCCAGAACATTGTTGGGAAAGGAGTTCCTCCTCTTCGGTAAGGCCGGCATACCAGAACCTGTGGAAATCCATAAGAACATCTTGCAGCCACTGCATAGATAATTGAAAGATCGAAACGCCGGCGGCTGTTCCTTTTCCTCAGAACAGCGATATCATCGTCATTTAAAGGTGTCCAAAAAGCCGGCGAATGATTTGCCGCCGGCTCCTTAAATGAATCTTTCTTTATCATTTCCTCAACACTATTTTTTGCCGGTTTGTCCGGTTCCGGTTTTTCTTTTAGTACTGCGGACTTCTTTTGATTTACTGAGGTCGGCAATTTTTTCATCGCTGAATTTGAGAAATGTAGTAAGTTTCTTCTCAAAGTCATCTTCACGGTAGACCGGTCTGGCGGGAGGCTCTTTGACTTGAAGCGCCTTTATAGAAAGGTCTATCCTGCCCTTTTCATCGATCTTAATAACCTTTGCGGTTATTTTCTGTCCGACTTCCAAAACGTCCTCAACCTTTTTTACATAGTTGTGAGACAGCTCTGATATGTGGACCATCGCCTTCTGTCCCGATTCGAGCCTGATAAATGCGCCGTAGGCGGCAACGTGCTCTACAGTTCCGTTAAGCACATCCCCCACGCTTACTCCTGATGCTGCGGGTACCTTATCTACCATATGCGGTTCTGACCTCCAAGAAAAATATGTCTCCGTTCTGCGCGGAGTCTTTAAAAAAATATCATGGAGCGCATTTTACCATAATAAATAAAAATAGCTACTCCTTTTGTTGTATAAAACTGTCTGTCCTGCACTGAAGAGCCTTGTCTATCGCTTCGACGACCCTTTCTGCCTGGACAGGTTTGATGAAGAATTCTGCCGCCCCCGCCCTTATGGCCTCAACGACCAGATTCTGCTGACCCATCGATGCCGACATTACTACCCTGGCCTCGGGGTATCTTTCCTTTAGCTCCTTGAGAGCCTGCGTCCCGCTCATTTCAGGCATCATTATATCCATCACTACGACATCAGGCTTGAGCTTCCCGTATAGACCAAGAACCTCTTTGCCGTTCTCTGCTTCGCCGATGACATCATAACCGTTCC
>JBFXIQ010000038.1:0-11922 GCA_050175815.1 Synergistaceae bacterium | reverse complement strand
CTAAATTATTAACGAGAGACTGCTATGCCAAGCTCCTCTAAAAACAGCGGGCTGAGGACCTTGATGTATGTTCCTTTCATTCCAAGACTCCTGCTCTCTATGATACCAGCGCTTCCAAGTTTTCTCAATGCGTTTACTATAACGCTTCTCGTTACACCGACTCTGTCTGCAACTTTGCTTGCTACTACAACTCCCTCTGACCCGCCCAGATCTTCGATTATGTGTCTGACTGATTCAACTTCAGAGTATGAGAGGGCTCTCATGGCCATCTGGACCACAAGACGCTCACGTCCGCGTTCTTCTATCGATTTTCCTCTGTCGTTAAGTATTTCCAGCCCTACAACTGTGCCAAGGTACTCGGCAAGGACAAGGTCCCTTGTGTCGAACTGACAGCCAAAACGGGCAAGTATAAGTGTTCCCAGCCTTTCCCCGGAACCATTGATCGGGACAAGAAGCACATGCTTGTTTGAGTATGTGCATGGCTGATCTGCATAGGCGCAGAGGCCGTGGTCCGTGTGATTCAGTATCGATTCGTGGAACGAGTTTACCTTTTCAACATATGCGGCCGGCATTGCACCGTCCAGAAGCTGGTCTGCCATTATCGGGCAGTCATATTCGCTTATCCAGGCGTAGCCAAGTATCTTGCCCTCTCCGTTGATCACGTATACGTTGGCTGCAGAGAGGTCAGACATAAGCCTTGCAAGTTTGGGATAGTCAGGCGTCCCTCTATCCTTGCGCGACTGGAGAGCACGGCTGACCATCCGCGTTTTCTCAAGAAGATCCTGCATTGCGGCAGGATTCATGATTTTGGGTCTTGCTTCGATAAGTTCTTTCGGTGTGTCCATTGCAACAACTTCCTTCCCTGTTTTTTCTATTTTTTAAGTATTACTCGTGTGCTCTCGGGTGGTGCTCCATATAACTTCTCTTCATCTGTTCCGCTGTAATAGAGAGGTATCTTTGAGTCGCGGCTATGCTTTCGTGGCCTAGGAGTTCCTGGACGACCCTCAGCGGAGCTCCGCGTTCAAGCAGATGAGTCGCAAAACAATGCCTCAATGTGTGCGGAGATACTCCGTAGATCCCTACCCGCAAAGCAGCTCTTTGCACCAGCCTGTGCACTGTTCTGACAGTAAGCCTTTCTGCTCCCTTTTCTGATACGAACAGAGGTCCTTTGGTTCCTTCTTTTGAAAGGAGGCTCCAGTCCTCAAGGAGTTCTTTGACGCTCAGACCAAATGGTACAAGCCGTTCCTTTGAACCTTTGCCTAACACTCTGATCATCCTTTGATCTGTCTCTATGTTTTCCCAATTAAGGTCTATCAATTCAGACACGCGGAGACCTGAACCATAAAGCAGCTCAAGTATCAGCCTGTCCCTCTGATAGTGTTTACCATTTTCAGGCCCTTCTACAAGAAGCTTTTCTGTCTCCTCATATGACAGTGCTCTTGGAAGGGACGACGGCAACTTGGGTCCCTTAAGTCCTGCTGCAACACCATACTCAAGTATCTCCCTCGAAGAAAGCCATCTTATGAAACCTCTTACAGCTGAAAGCTTTCTTGCTGCGGACGTTTTTGCTATGCCGAAACCTATGATATTTGAGAGGTAGACCCTGACTGACTGAGAATCTATCCCGGAAACATCTGAGATGTCCTGTCTCAGCAAATACTCCCTGAACTGCTCTAAATCGACCCTGTAGTTAATAACAGTGTTTTTCGAGCGGCCTCTGGATTCCATAAATGCTAAAAACTGGTCGACATTTTCTGATATATTTTCTGCCATGAATGGTATTCTAGCATGTAGAGTTGAAATTTCAAGCGAATTTTAAGAATATTCACAAGATGCAAGCATTTGTTTACTATTTAGCCGTAAAGGCAGGAGGAGCCAGGGTTCGGCCTCATCCTGCGTGAAGCAATTGTGAAACTGCGACCAAACATGTCGCGTGAAACAATAGTGAAGCTGTCGTAGAGGCTGTCAAATAATCGTCAAACGTTGTCAAACAATCGCTTCACCACTGCTTCGCTATTGTTTCACGCGGTGCCTTGCACCGCAGTTTCACAATTGTAAAAGCCGTTTCACAGCAGCAGGGTCATTTATCGCCGGTAAATAATTCTGCCTGCTCTGCGATAAACTTACCCATCGCAGCTATCGCTCTTTCATGGTATGCTTCGCAGCGTTCAGTGCGTCTTTTGATCTTCTTTCCATCAAGTTTTGGGAATATTCCGAGATTTATGTTCATTGGCTGGAAGGTCTTCGGGATCGCTGTTTTAAGGTAATTAAGAAGAGATCCTATTGCTGTCTCAGACGGAAAATCAGGCATGGGGTCACCCTTCAGAAGGGCCGTCATAAATATCGCTGAAGCCAGCCCCATTGCGGTGCTTTCAAGATATCCCTCAACACCGGTCATCTGTCCTGCGAGAAAGATATCCTCTTTTCCTACGGGTCTGAGATACCCGTCAAGAACAGTGGGCGCACATACAAACAGGTTCCTGTGCATTACTCCCTTACGGACAAATTCAGCATTCCTTAGTGCGGGTATCATTCGGAAGACTCTCTCCTGTTCGCCCCACTTGAGGTTGGTCTGGAAGCCGACCATGTTGTAAAGAGTTCCTTCTTCGTTGTCCTGCCTTAGTTGCACAACAGCAGTGTATGCCCTTCCGCTTTTTTCATCAGTGAAACCTACCGGTCTGAGCGGACCGAAAAGAAGGGTCTTTTCTCCCCTCTTTGCGATCACTTCCACAGGCAGGCAGCCTTCAAAGTGTCTCATCTCTTCGGTTTCGAAAATGTGCTTTGGAGCAGTCTCGGCGGCCACCAATGCCTCCCAGAAAGCATGGTACGCCTCTTCGTCCATCGGGCAGTTTATATAGTCTCCGCTCTCACCATACCTGTTTCCTCTGAATGAATATTTGGGTTCTACACTTTCAAGCGTCACTATCGGGGCGACAGCATCGTAAAAATAGAGGAAGTCTTCGCCAACAAGTTTTTTAAGGCTTTCTGCAAATGCGTCGCTCGTCAGCGGTCCTGTCGCAATAATGGAAGGGCCTTCCGGAAGTTCGGTCATCTCTTCTCTTATGACCTCTATGTTTGGGTGAGACGAGACCGCTGAATCGATAAGGCGTGAAAAGACATCTCTGTCAACAGCAAGAGCGTTGCCTGCAGGAACTCTGCTTTTTTGCGCACAATCCATTATGAGACTGCCTAAGAGACTTAGTTCTGATTTAATTATACCGGCAGGAGCAGTCGGTTTTTCCCCTCCAAAAGAGTTGCTGCATACCAGCTCGCCAAGAAATGCGGTCTCATGGGCGGGTGTCTTTTTTTCAGGCCTCATTTCATAAAGCCTGACCGAAAAACCTCTCTGCGCGAGCTGCCAGGCCGCCTCTGAACCGGAGAGGCCCCCTCCGGTTATCGTTACCCTTTTACATGTCTGTTTCTGCATTTTCAACTTCTGCGGGATCTGTAACTTGAGGTTCCTGATCTGCGGTTCCCGGTTTTTTCCACGAGATGAAGTCGCAATCGGGATATCTCGTGCAGCCGTAGAACATCCTTCCTTTGACCTTTCCTTTTGCAGCACGCCTTCTGACCAGCTCTCCCTCTCCGCACTTGGGACATTTGATCCCGGTCGTCCTGACGATGTTCCTTGTATATTTACATTCGGGGTAGCCGGAACATGCGATGAATTCTCCGAACCTTCCGCTTTTGACAAGCAGATCCTTGCCGCATTCCGGGCACGGTTCACCTACCATCTCAGGTTCCGGCTTCATACTCTCAGCATGGGCTGATACGTCGTCAAGTACGGGTTTGAAGCCGGACCAAAACTCTCCGACCACTCTCCTCCACGGAAGTTCACCTGCCTCGATCTGATCAAGCTCATCTTCCATCATAGCAGTGAAGTCTACGTTTATAAGGCTTGAGAAGTACTTTACAAGAAAGGTGTTTACAAGCCTGCCCAGTTTAGTGGGGATGAGTTTTTTATCTTCTTCGCCCCGGTCAACATAGTTCCTTACCGAGAGGGTGTTTATTATCGCGGCGTAGGTCGAAGGCCTTCCGATTCCTTTTTCCTCAAGTGCCTTGACAAGACCGGCCTCTGTGTATCTGGAAGGCGGCTGGGTGAAGCGCTGATCTTTTATTATCTTGTCGATAAGGAGAGTCTCCCCTTCAACAGCCGGTTCCATGTCTGCATCTTTGACTCCCAGCGGGAACACCTTTCCCCATCCGTCAAATACGACTACTGCGCCTGACTGTTTGAGCGAGTATTCTCCGCTGACACAGGTCAAAGTGGTCCTTGCAATGATCGCAGGCGCCATCTGGCTTGCAATAAAACGGCTCCATATAAGATCATAGAGTCTGAATTGCTCAGGCGTCAGGCAGCCTTTTACAGATTCCGGAGTGATAAACGGGTCTGTTGCCCTTATAGCTTCGTGGGCATCCTGTGATCTGGCCTTTGAAGCATAGATATTTGTGCTTTTGGGCAAATATTTTTTACCGTAGTTATCGAGGATAAATTTATTGGATGATTCCACTGCCTCAGGAGATATCCTCAGGCTGTCGGTACGCATGTATGTTATGAGCCCGACCGGTCCTTTTCCCGGGATGTCAACGCCCTCGTAAAGGGACTGAGCTATCCGCATCGTCCTGCCCGGTGCAAAACCGCATCTTCTGGATGCTTCCTGCTGGAGAGTGCTGGTCTTGAATGGCGGCAGGGCAGACTTGGGACTCTCTTTTGTTCTGAATTCCTCTACCTTAAGCTCTGATTTGTTTATCTCGTTTTCGACACGCGCAGCCTCTTTTTCATTATGGACGGAGAGCGGCTTGCCCTGATATTTATCAGCTCTGAGCCTGTATTTTCTTCTTCCATCAGTACTGCTGCTTTCAACATCGATCAGCCAGTACTCTTCGGGAATAAATTTGTCGATCTCGTCTTCGCGCTCACAGATTATCCTTAGCGCAACTGACTGGACCCTTCCCGCAGAGAGACCTCTCTTTACCTTGTTCCATAGAAGGGGGCTCAGCTGGTAGCCCACAAGCCTGTCAAGGACACGACGAGCCTGTTGGGCGTCAACTTTATCTATGTCTATTGAGTCAGGATCTTTTACAGCGTCGGTTACCCCATGCTCTGTTATCTCCTGCATTCTTATCCTGCATTCCGACTTTGGGTCTATGTCAAGGAGAGATGCAAGGTGCCATGCTATCGCCTCTCCCTCTCGGTCAGGGTCTGATGCCAGAAGAGTTCTGCTGCTGACCTGCGACGCTCCTTTGAGTCCGCGTATCAGGTCTGCTTTGCCCCTGACCTGGATGTATTCAGGCTCAAAGTCATTATCGATGTCTATGGCTATACGGCCCTTCGGAAGATCTCTTACATGTCCTACGCTTGCAAGGACCTTGTATCCATTTCCCAGTATCTTTTCCAGAGTTTTAGCCTTTGCCGGGGATTCGACAACTACAAGGATCTTCCCCTCATACTGCTTGAAATTCTGTTTGCCGTTCTCTTTGGAAGAAGACTTTTTGGATACAGATTTTTTCGCAGTTTTACCTGTCTTCTTTTTGGCAGCTGATCTTGTGGTTTTGGCTTTCACTTCAGCAGCTCCATCGATCGTCGTTTTTTCTTTAGTCCCATGAACAGTCGCTATTTGTAACACCTCTTTCAAACATTTGCGCTATACCGACCTGAGCCCGAGGAATATATTATTCCTTTTGCAGACAAAATTGCAATTATTTTTAAAATGTCGGCGGCGCTCATTTTAACCTCAAGAGCGATGTTGTCAACTGTCTGTCCTCCGCCAAACCTTAAAACCTTCAATATTTCCTCTTCCTCATGCGATAGATCAATGTCAGGCACCTGACCCACCTTAGGATCATCATTAGAAAAGACAGCAGACGCACTTGTATTTGTCTCGAAGAAATCATTCAGATCTATGAGGGGATAAGCTCCATCAAAAATAAGTTTATTGCCTCCGTGTGCCGATTCTTCATCTATCCTTCCAGGAACTGCCCATACTTCTCTTCCGAGATCTGCAGCAAATCCGGCAGTTATCATAGCTCCGCTTTTGAGAGGCGCTTCGACGACAATCAGCTTTGAAGAAAGGGCTGCTACTATTCTGTTCCTCCTTGGAAAATGCCATTGTTCTCCCTGGCTGCCGATCGGGAATTCTGATATAAGTGCCCCGCACTCCTTTATTTCTCTAAAGAGGTTTGCATTTGACTGAGGGAAATATACATCCGCTCCAGTACCGAATACCGCAAAGGTTTTTCCTCCTGACGTACAGGCTCCCCGGTGTGCGTTCCCGTCTATACCTGAAGCTCCCCCGCTTATGAGGGTTATCCCTGCAGACGCGCAGTATTCACCGATCCTTTGCGCTGTTCTTCTTCCGTATGTACTTGCCCTTCTTGTCCCTACTACTCCGATACACTTATAAGGTATCCTTTTTATGTTTCCCTGCCAGTAAAGTATCAGAGGCGGATCTTTAAGATCTTTCAGCTTCGCAGGGTAATCTTCGTCTTCTATTCCGACAGCCCGTATGTCCAGCTTCAAACATTTCTCCATTTCAATATCGGCCCATCTCATATCAATTTTTGTCTTGATCGCAACAATTGTCCTCTCTGTGATGCCAAGCTCTGTAAAAAGTTTTGCGCTGCATTTCCAAAGCTCGTCGTGGGATATCAGTCCTCTTTTTAGGGCAAACCATAATTTTCTTCCCTGACCCTCAAGGCTGTTAAGGAGAAGGAGCGTCTTTAAATTTTCATCCAAGAGAGAGCTTCCCCTTCCCTGTAACTCAGCGCCTCTGCAACATGTTCAAGCTTTATTTCTTCTGAAGCGGCGAGGTCGGCTATTGTCCTCGATACTTTGAGAACTCTGGAAAGTCCCCTTCCGGAGAGTCTTACGCGGTGCAGTGCCTGGAGCAGAAAGCTTTTTACATCGGGGGTCAGCGCAATATTCCTTCTAAGCAGTTTTTCAGGGATCTCTGAATTTGATCCTATTCCATACCTGGACCACCGTTTTATCTGGATCTCCCGTGCCGCTCTTACCCTTTCAGCAACTTCTGCACTGCTCTCGCCGCATTTTCCCTCCAGTGAAACGAGCTCTTCCGGCAAAAGCCTGGGTATCGAAATGTGAAGATCTATCCTGTCAAGAATGGGGCCCGAAAGACGCCTTCTGTATCTGTCAAGAGCTGAAGGTGAACATGTACAGTGTTCTGCGGGATCTCCCGCGAAACCGCAGGGACATGGATTGCAGGCAGCGACCATTAGCACCTTTGCCGGATAGACGACACTGCCCGAGGCGCGGCTTACAGTTATCTGTCCATCCTCCAGCGGCTGTCTGAGCGCCTCAAGGACATCCCTGGTGAACTCCGGAAACTCGTCAAGGAACAGCACTCCTCTCGAGGCCAGGCTTATCTCGCCCGGTCTTAGTGTGGTTCCTCCGCCGCAGAGAGCAACAGCGCTTGCAGTATGGTGCACAGATCTAAAGGGTCTCTCCCTGACAGATGAGATCGAATTTCCAACAGTGCTTCTGAGAAGAAGTACCTCCATAAGCTCCGGATCGGAAAGAGGAGGAAGTATCCCTTTAAGTGCCCTTGCCAGAAGCGTTTTACCTGAACCCGGAGATCCGACCAACAAAAGGTTATGGTGGCCCGCCGCAGCGATCTCAAGCGCCCGCTTGGCAGCAGACTGCCCTTTGATGTCGGAAAAGTCCGGATCTGCCTGGGGGGGAGTAAAATCTGCCTCGCAGTAACCGACACCGGCGAGTTCGATCTCCCCTCTTAAATGCGCAAAGAGATCCCCAAGAGATTTTACCCTCCAGGCAGAGACCCCTTCGACCAGACTGACCTCCTCAGCGTTTTCTTCCGGCAGGTAGATATCCCATCCCTTTTCCCGGGCAAGAAAAGCCGCGGGTACAGCCCCCCTGACTTTTCTGAGCCTTCCGTCAAGCGCAAGTTCACCTATGAAGAGGGATGTTTTTTTGACCTTCACTCCGCCCTGCACACAGGCTATTGCGACTGCGATAGCAAGGTCAAGCAGCGCTCCCTCCTTTGGCACGTCAGCAGGAGCAAGGTTGATCGCCACTCTCCCCCGTAGCGTTATCCCTACGCTCCGGAGAGCGGCCCTGACTCTTTCCCTTGCCTCTCTGACTGCGGCGTCAGGAAGACCTACCACTGATATGTTGAAAAGTCCACCGGTTATCTCCACTTCCACCTCTACCGGAACCGCCTTGACTCCCCGAAGCGTTATACCTGAGACAGAGTTCATAGTATTCCCTCCGTGATATCTTTGATATGTTCTATAGAGGGTCCACTGCCCTCTTTAAGCGTGATAGCAACTAGATCTATACGCCAAAAACCAGAGTATTTTCTGTTTTCTGCCCATATCCTGGCGGCTTTTTTAAGTTTTTTTATTTTTTCAGGTCCTACTGTACATTCAGGCGGCATGAGCCAGCCAAAGCTCCTGGTCCTGACCTCAACAAAGACGATTTCATTGCCGTCATCGGCAATGATGTCTATCTCACCATGCCTGCAGCTTACATTTTTCGCTATGATCCTGTATCCGATGTGGGTGAGGTACTCTGCCGCCTTTTCTTCACCATATTTTCCTGTCTGCAGGTGAAGCGGGAGCTTTTTGGAAGGGTCAGACTGATCTTTCCCGGAAGATTTTTGAGTGGAGACCTTATTTCTTTCTTGTAATGAGCGTTTTAGAGCCCTTTCAAGGCTCATACCGCCGGCTCCCCCGAGACTCCCCTGAAAGAGACTCTGTGGATCGGTGAAGGGCCAATTTCCATCAGTATCCTTCTGTGTTCGGCTGATGGGTATCCCTTGTGGGCGCTGAAACCGTACTCCGGGTACAGTTTGTCCATGGTACGCATTATCCTGTCCCTAAGGACCTTCGCAACAACCGATGCCGCTGCTATCGCAGGCACCCTGTCGTCTCCCTTGACCACACATCTCTGGTAAATTCCAAGTCCCGGAATATACGTGCAGCCATCGACCAACACTATGTCCGGTTCGGAGTCCAGGCGCTCTACAGATCTCTTCATGCACCATAGAGAGGCCTGGAGTATGTTTATCCTGTCTATCCTCTGCGGTGACGCGGCCTGCGCCCTCCACTTTATCCCGCATTCACACATCCTGCAGAAAAGATCCTCTCGCCTTGACGGTGAAAGTTTTTTTGAATCTTTTAGACCTTTTGAAAGAAGATATTGTCTCTGTTCTTTCGTAAGGATGACCGCAGCTGCAACAACAGGCCCGGCAAGCGGACCTCTGCCTGCTTCATCTGTTCCTGCGGCAACTATCCCAGCTTTTCCAAACATTACTTGAGGCTCTCCCACAGCGGCGGATCTCCCGGTCTTTCAAGGCTCATCCTTCCAAGTCTTCCTGTGGCAAAAGCATCAATGAATACCCGGCCGGCGCTTTCAATGTCCACAAGACCGCCCGGCAGGAGTTTGCCGAGCCTTTTGCCTATAGATCCAAGTATTTCCGCCGGAGTGCCCTCAGGCTTTATCCCCCAGGCTGATTCAACGCCCTGCCAGAGGTTTTTTGTGATCAGGAATGATATGCATTCTTTTGCGTGCTCTTCCCAATTGCCTATTACCTGGCCTCTTGTGGAACCTATCCATGAAATGATCCGGTGTGCCCTTGCGTCGCTGTGAGGATCAAGTATCCCCGGTGAGTCGACCAGGAGGAATCCCTCTCCCTTGAACCAGGAGACTCCCTTGGTTATTCCGGGTATCCCGCCGACAGGGGCAGCTTTTCTTCCTACCAGCTGATTGATGAGCATAGATTTTCCAACGTTTGGGATGCCGACCACCGCCATCCTGAGATCACGGAAGGCCGGTTTCTTTTCCGTCAGCTCTTTCCTTATCTGGCTGAGCCCTCCCTTACGAAGGTCCAGCGGCCAAGTTGGAAGATTTTTGGACTTCAGATGATCCGTCCATATTTTAGTGATTTGGGGATCAGCAAGATCAGCTTTTGAGAGGATGGTCCATATTTGTATTTTAGGGGCAAAGATGTGAAGGAACGGTGACGAAGAGAGGTTCGGCGCTCTGGCGTCCCGAACCTCTAAAATAAGGTCAATATTGGCTGCAAGCGCCTCAAGCTGGCGCTTGCCTTTTGCCATATGCCCGGGGAACCATACAGTCCGACCCATTTATTCTATCAGCCCTATCCGGTTAAGCGGCCAGTATCTGAAAACAGCGGGTCCTCGGAAGAAATTTCTCGGAACAAAACCCCAGAACCTTCCATCCTGTGAGTTCGGCCTGTTGTCTCCCAGGCAAAAATAGCTTTTCTCAGGAACTGTTTCCGGCAACATGTCAAAAGTGTCTTTGTTCTTTACGTATGGCTCAAATACTTCTTTGTCGTTGACGTACACCGTGCCGTTCCTTATCTCTACCTTATCGCCGGGAAGACCGATGATCCTCTTTACGAAATCCCTTCTTGGGTCCACAGGATACTTAAAGACGGCTATCTGCCCTCTCTTTGGCTCAATTTTTGGCATAGCGTACCAGAATTTAAGTACGAGTACACGATCTCCCACTTCAAGAGTGGGTATCATCGATCCGCTTGGGATCCAGAAAGCCTGAATAACAAAGGTCCTTAGGATAAGGGCAAGCACAAGCGCCCAGAAAACTGTCTCTATCGTTTCACGCCACCATGGTTTAGGCATAACATTGATTCCTCCAATATAAATTAGAAAAAGGACAAGCAGCGCGACTAGACTGATGGCTCTTTTCCCGGTCAACATTTTAATTATACTGCTCTAACGCTTCCTCCGACGCCTCGATCTCCGCTATATATGCCGCTCCGCCCTCAAGCTCAGGCAGGATCTTGCCCGAAGGTCCGAACTCAAGGGATACTCTGTTCAGCCCTCCCGGATTATAAACATCCACTGCAGGGCCGGTCAGTCCGGCAGTAAAGGCAGCTATTGCACTTGCAGTGGAACCTGTCCCGCATGAAAGGGTAAGGTCTTCAACCCCTCTCTCATATGTAATGACATCAAGACCTGCTTCATAAGTTGACTTTGGTGAGACAAAATTAATATTTGCCCCTTCCGGGAAAAGGTCTGTCCGTAAACGTATCGCCCTGCCGATCTTCCTGTATTGATCTTCAGAATCAAGGCGCTTCTTTTCAAATATTACTGCATGAGGAACGCCGACTGTCAAAAAAGTATAGCTGAAATCATATCCTTCGACAGAGGCGGGAACATCGTGAACAAGGCTTGAAATATTTACAGGAGAGAGTTTGAGGGTCGTTCTTGCATCCCTTACACTGGCATCCACTCTGCCGCCAATGGTTTCAAAGGTCATCTCTGTTTTTTTTACTATGCCTTTCAGAAATGCATATCTGGCAATGCACCTTGCCCCGTTGCCGCACATCTCGCCCTCTGTGCCGTCGCGGTTGAACAGTCTCATTTTGAAATCATGGGCTTCCGATGGTTCCGCTGCAAGGATACCGTCTGCGCCCAGGGACTCTCTCCTTCTGCAAAGAGCCTTTGCATACATGGAAAGCGTTTTCCCGCTGTACTTAAGCTCCATATTGTTTATGACGAGGAAATCGTTCCCGTTGCCGTTCATTTTTGTGCATAGGATCATCCGGCATTCGACCCTTCGTTTGTATTCTGCCAACGGCGACTATTTTACACCAAATGCACTGACTTGTGGGAGCGGCATCCGGTCTGATATCCCATCATGGCTCCTCCTACTTTGCCGATATCAGGAATAAACGTACCATCATCGGCAATTTGGCTGACAATATCTGGCACAAATTCTGGCACGAAACAAAATTCTGGCAACAAAATTCTGGCACGAAAATTCTGGCACGAAACTTGAAATATTACCACTAAACAAGTATAATTCCATCCGATGCACAAAGCGGGCGATTAACTCAGCGGTAGAGTGTCACCTTCACACGGTGGAAGTCGTTGGTTCGAACCCAATATCGCCCACCA
>JBFXIQ010000037.1:0-13675 GCA_050175815.1 Synergistaceae bacterium | reverse complement strand
AGGACCGAGCTTGCCAGCTTTCCTTTAGTAAGGGGCTTGTCGCCTGTCAACCCGTCTGTTACCCCTCTGTATGTTTTAATGTCCTTTTTGAAAAGGTCTTCGAGCCAGGCTGAAAATTCATTTATTGTTACAAGCGCCTGAAGATCTCTTTCCGGGAATTTTTGTATCCCCATAGCCCTTCTAAGGGCATCCCTTACTTCTACCCAGTGCATTTCATCGTATACACCGAAAAATTTCTCCGACAAAGGGTCCATGTACCCGTAGAGCATTGCTGCTTCAACCCCTTCCCATGATGCGGAGTAATTGGGAGCATCCTCAAAATCAAATAGGGAAAGCCTGCTCCTCGATCTCCAAAGCTCTGTCTGCACATGAAGCGGACGCAGCTGCCTGGGCTGTACTTTCTGGATGACGGATACTGCTGCGATAGCTCCGGCCGCCTGTCCTGTCAGCATCGTAACGGGCTGGAGCCTTGTTGAGCCATTTACCACCCTTGAAACGGATATATTTTTCTCCGCGGCAAGAAGTCCGTCGAGTTTCTCCGGGATAAATACCTCAAAGGGGATCTGGAAGAGCCCGCCGTCACCGTTCCAGTCGTTCGGGATCTTTTCCTTCGTCTCTCCCAGGTCCGCTTCAAGGTATATGCTGTCGTTTTTGCCGTGTATGTCTATGGGATATTCACCCAAGGCCAGACTGTGCGGTTTTGAAGTGAGCGTCCTGCCCAGTTTTTCATCCCTTAGGATGTCCTCGACCGTCATGGTCCGGATGCCAACCAGCCTCCTGCTTTCCCTGACATAAGGAAAAGGGGGGAAGAGAGAGAGGATCGGACGGTATTTTTCGGGAAATTCCGCCCAGTCAGCCCAGTCAGTGCTGAACCAGCCCCCATAACCCTGTCTGTTGTCAACAGACCAGTCTGACATGCCGAGTTCGGTCTGCATATAGTAAAGGAATGCGAGGGTCTTCAACATTGCCTCCCTAGTTGCGAGGGCCCTGAAGTTTGGGCTTTCAAGAAAATCAACAGACAGATTGGGAGAACTGCCATTTTGGCCTGGATAATCATTTGCCCAGTTTATCGCAGTTTTTGTGATCCTTGGCCATGTTTCAGGCCTGCCTCCGTCGATAATGCCGCTGTTATTTGATGGATCGGGTATGGCTCGGTAGGCATTATGGACGACAGGGCTGAACGGGTACTCTCCCGGCCATGTGCTTCCGTTTTTTCTTATCGTCATCCTGAATTTAAAAAGGTGGTCTGCGTATCCCGGAGGAGGTCCCTGGACTTTTAGTTCTGGCGGCAGTCCCCCCTTGTACTGTTTTATAACTGCAGGATATGTTATGTCCTGAATTATTGCATTTTTGTCGATCACAGGAGAGATCGCATTTCCGGAACGGTAACGGGCACCCGACAAAGCGATAAAATCCCCGCATTCTGTTGCGTCAATGAAGACCTTAGCTGAAAATTGGGTTTCCTTTCCCTCCACCTTTACAACAGCCGAACGGACTCTGTTTTCAGTTACTTTTACCGATATCGGTCTGGCTTTGAGAATTATATCGACGAGGCCTGCCTCACTGAGCATTTCCTTTAGTATCATCTGCCCGACCCATGGTTCGAATGCTATGGTGTCGCTTCCCCAGTAGCAAATGTTAACGCTTGTATTCCTGGCCGAATAGTATTCCCTGACCTTAGTTATGAACTCAAGATATATACCTGTGCGGGTCTTTGTTTTGTCATCCATCGTCGAGACGGCAGCCCCTGTCATCTGCCCGCCTATCCAGTCGGATTCCTCGATCAGCGCAACGGACATTCCCATCCTAGCCGCCTGTATGGCTGCCGAGCATCCGCCGGAGCCGGCTCCTATTACCGCCACATCATATGGCCTCTCCTCGAGTGCGTGTGCACTGCCGGTGGATATTGAAATAAGGATAAAGAAGAAAGAAGCGATCAAATAAGTTTTTTTTCGCAAAACCATGACCCCCGCAAAAACCTGAATTTTATTGTGTTATTGTATATTATATAAAGTAGGTTTTCTTCGATGGGTCGAAGTTTCTGCAAAAAAATTTACAGATATCACTATCCTGAAAAAAAAAGGACCGGCATGCCTAGGGAAAGACAAGCCAGTCCTTTAATTTATCCGGTCTGTTTATTTAGGTATCGTTCCCTCTACGCCCTCGACGAACCAGCTCATGCTGAGCATTTCTCCGTCGTTGAGGTTTTTGCCCTGCTGGACAACTACTTTACCGTCCTGTCCCTTGATCGGTCCGTAGAAGACGTCCCATTTTCCGTCAAGGATCTTTTTCTTTTCCGCAGCTACAAGTTTCTTTGTATCTTCAGAAACAGCCTTTCCGTAAGCAGAGAGGTCGACCATTCCGTCCTTCATGCTCCACCAGATCTGCTCGGATTTCCAGGTACCCTTCTCAATGTTCTTGACTGCGTAGTCATAGTACTTGCCCCAGTTCCATATTGGAGTTACGAGGTGGCGTGTAGGAGCGTACTTGTCCATTGGGTTGTTGTATCCGATGACCCACATGCCTAGCTCTTCTGCGGCCTGGGGAGCTCCGCCCGTATCGGCGTGCATCGCTATTGTGTCGCATTTTGCATCGAAGAGGGCCTTTGTGGCCTCTTTTTCCTTTGCCGGGTCATGCCATGAGAATATCCATACGACCTTTACCTTTGCGTTGGGGTTGGCCTTGCGGACTCCAAGGGTGAATGCATTTATGCCGCGGATGACTTCTGGGATCGGATAGGCTGCGACATAACCGATAAGGTTGGATTTTGTTGCTTTTCCGGCAACCAGTCCTGAAAGGTAACGTGGCTGGTACATGCGGCCGAAGTAGGTGCTTACGTTCGGGGCAACTTTGTAGCCTGAACAGTGCATGAAATATACGTCGGGATATTTCTTGGCTACGTTGATGACGTGATCCATGTAACCGAATGAGTTGGCAAAAATGACTTTAGATCCGTTGCGTACAGCCGTCTCCATGACCCTTTCAGCATCGGGACCTTCCGGGACAGATTCAACTATCGAGCCCTTGATGCCCGGGTTGAGCTTCTCCATCATTTTGCGGCCCTGGTCGTGCATGAAGTTGTAGCCGCCGTCACCGACCGGACCGACATAGACGAAAGTCGGTTTCTGATCGCTCATCTTGACCGGGCCCAAAGCTGCAAAAGCTGCTGCAGCGAAGCAAAGAACAAGTAAAAATGCAATAATTCCGCGTTTTTTCATTTTAAAAGATCCTCCCCGTGAGTTGATCTCCGGCTGCGGAGATCTTATTGATGATCGTTTGTTTGCTGACCCCTTAACTGCAGTGTAAGAATATCATAACAATAAATTTTTTGCCATGGAATTCCTTTACATAAATCATGTATTTTGCAGATATGTTTGAATTGATATATCTCACAAAGAAAGCGGAGATTATTACGGGGTAAGTAATATTTTGTTTTTGCAGTCTTTTGGGATATAATTTTTATTGGGTCACCGACAAAAATTATTACAGGAAAGATTTAAGGGAAGTACAAAATAAATATAGTAAAAACATTTGTCTGCTGAGAGGAAAGTGGTGTTCTTATGATTTCAGAAAAAATGCTTGAGCTGGGGAGAAAACGTTCGGAGATCCGTGAGATATTCGAATATGGCAAAAAAAGAGGAAGCGAAATAGGAGCGGATAAAGTTTTCGACTTCAGCATCGGGAACCCGAATGTTCCTGCTCCGGAATTCATAAAAGAGACCATTATCGATCTTCTCATGAATGAGGATCCTACTAAGATCCACGGCTACACTTCGGCGCAGGGTGATCTTAGTGTAAGGAAAGCGCTGGCCGATCATATAAACAGCAAATATGGGACCGATATAACAGCGGATCATTTTTATCTTACTGCCGGGGCAGCAGCTTCCCTTTCGGTCTGCTGCAAGGCTTTGGCAATTCCGGGAGATGAATTTCTGACTTTCGCGCCCTATTTCCCCGAGTACAAAGTCTATGTTGAGTCGGCAGGGGCTGTATTGTCAGTCATACCGGCCAATACAGAAAATTTTCAGGTAGATCTTGAAAAATTTGAAAAAGCCGTAAACAAAAATACCAAGGCTGTAATAATCAATTCGCCCAACAACCCTTCAGGCGTCGTTTATTCTCTTGATACAATCAAAGAAATATGTTTGATAATGGAGAGAAAATCAAAGGAATTTGGTCATGTGATCTACCTTATCTCAGATGAACCATACAGGGAACTGGTCTATGGAGACGTCGAGGTACCCTTCCTCCTCAGCCATTACAATAATACCTTCGTCTGCTATTCCTACAGCAAATCACTCTCACTCCCCGGAGAGAGAATCGGCTACGTTTTGGTTTCAAATAAGATGAAGGACGGAGAGGATGTTTATGCAGCGGTCTGCGGGGCGGGCAGAGCTCTCGGTTATGTATGTGCTCCGAGTCTCTTCCAGCATCTGATAGCAAGGTGCCTTGGCCGTACTGCGGATATTTCGATATATAAAAGGAACAGGGACATCCTGTACAGCGGTCTTGCAGGTATGGGTTATGAATGTGCAAAACCTGACGGAGCCTTCTATCTCTTTGTCAAGGCGCTCGAACCGGATGCCGTGGCATTCTGCGAGAAGGCAAAGAAATATGAGCTTCTGCTTGTCCCCGGAGATGGTTTCGGATGCCCCGGATATGCCCGGATCTCATACTGCGTCAGGACCGACCAGATAGAAGATTCTCTGCCGGCATTTGAAAAGTTGGCAGCTGAGTACAAAAAATAGCTAAGTTTGACAAAAGGAAAAGGGGGCCCCGGCTTTAGCCGGGCCCCCCTTTTCGATTTTCTTAGCTAGACAGAGGCCGTTTCCTTGGCAGCCAAAGCGGCCTTTTCCTCATCGGACCTTCTGTCGGTAATATTTTTAGTCGGGCATTTTGTTGCGCAGATGCCGCAGTTGATGCATTTTGCAGGATCGATCACAGCGAGGGCGCCCTTCATCTCTATTGCCTGTACGGGGCAGCTTTTTACACATAAGGTGCATCCAATGCATCCTACCGAACAGACCCTTTTAACGTCAGGCCCTTTAAGGGGCGAGTTGCAGGACACATTGACCTTTGATTTCCTTGGCACCAGCACCAATACGTCTCTCGGACAGTTTTCGACGCAGGCTCCGCATCCAACGCATTTTTCAGCATCCACCACAGCAAGGCCGTTCTTAATGGTTATGGCGTGGAAGGCGCAGACACTTACACATGTACCGAGGCCCATGCATCCGTATGCGCATGAAGTAGGGCCCTTTCCGGGGACAACAGCCGCGGCCCTGCAGTCATATTCGCCGAAGTAAACGCAGTTCTTCACCGTTTTGTCGTTTGATCCCTTGCATTTGAGAAAGGCTATCTTCGGCTCATCCTTTTCGGCCCGGACTCCAAGTATTGCAGCAATACTGTCTGCCAGGGCGGATCCTCCGGCAGCGCAGCCGGTTACCTTTCCTGTCCCGTTTGCAAGAGCTTCAGCAAAGCCATCGCATCCGGGATATCCGCAGCCCCCGCAGTTTGCACCGGGAAGGATCGCACGGATATTCGCCTGCCGGGGGTCCGTTTCAACATGGAATTTTTTTGAGGCAAACGCCAGAAGGGCGCCGAAAATCAGTCCAAGGCCTCCCATTATTATTGCAGGATATATCATTCCGGTCATATCATTTTCCCCCTATTTGATAAGCCCGCTGAAGCCCATGAAAGCAATGGACATGAGTCCAGCGGTAACAAGCGCTATAGGAAGCCCTCTGAGGCATTTCGGCATGTTCTGGCTTATCTCTATTCTTTCCCTTATTCCCGCCATAAGGACTATTGCGAGAAGGAATCCGGCAGATGCCCCTGCCGCATGAACGATCGATTCAATGAATGTATATTTTTCGTTCATGTTGATGACCGCTACGCCTAGAACTGCACAGTTTGTCGTGATCAGCGGAAGGAATATCCCCAGAGACTTATATAGAGCGGGCTGAACTTTTTTGAGAACTATCTCAACAAACTGAACCAGAGCTGCGATTATCAGGATGAATGACAGGGTGTAAAGATACTGCAGTCCAAGCGGTACAAGGATGAATGTATAGGCGAGCCATGTCATCGTAGTGGCCATAACGGTGACGAAAATTACAGCGATGCCCATGCCTTTGGCTGTTTCAAGCTTGCTTGAGACTCCCAGGAAGGGACAGCAGCCTAAGAACCTGGCCAGAAGTATGTTGTTAACAAAAATGGCTCCGAAGAAGAGCGCAAGCAGAGACATTATGCGTCACCCTCCTTTTTTTCATTGGCGCAGGGCAGGCTTATTCCGCCGCCTCCGCAGTATTTTTTAAGTCCGCAGCCCTCGCAGGCATCCAGTTTTTGCCAGCCGTCGAAATCAGGCTTGAAACCTGTGGATTCTTCCTCTTTCCTGAGCTGCATGTTTCTGAAAAGCGCTATCAGGATCCCCAGCGTGATGAATCCGCCGGGAGCAAGTATTACAAGCAGGGCAGGCTGATAAAAGGAGGGGATCACCGAGAAATTGAAGATCGAGCCGTTCCCCAGAAGTTCCCGTATCCCTCCAATGAATGTGAGGGCAAATGTAAATCCAAGCCCCATACCGAGCCCGTCGAAAAGAGAATCGATCACGCCGTTTTTGAATGCGAAGGCCTCCGCCCTGGCAAGAATTATGCAGTTTACAACGATCAGTGGAATAAATATGCCCAGCGATTTATCCAGAGCCGGAGCGTATGCTGATATCAGGAGCTGGATTATGGTCACGAATCCCGCAATGACTACGATGAAAGCCGGGATGCGAATCTCGTCGGGTATGAATTTCCTTATCATGGATATCATGACATTGGAGCCCATAAGCACTGCCATGGCAGCAAGCCCCATCCCGAAACCGTTTGAAGCACTCGTGGTTACCGCCAGGGTCGGACAGAGACCCAGCACAAGGACAAAGGTTGGGTTCTCTGTAAGTATTCCGTTTTTAAGCAATCTGAGAGGACTCATCATCACTTATTCCCCTCCCCTTTCAGGTTTTTTGCCCAGTATTCAAGTGCGGTATTGACACCATCAGCCACTGCGCTTGAAGTTATGGTGGCTCCTGATATGGCCTGGATCTCGTTCTCCGCAGCGGGCTTGTTCTTCGTTATTACTAAGCTGTCTACGTTCTTTTGTTCAAACTGATCGGAGAAAGCAGGTTCGGCAGCTTTTGCACCAAGACCCGGGGTCTCAGTGTGGCTTAGGATCTTGATGTCGACCAGCTTGCCTTCGTCGTCGATACCGACCACCATCTCTATGAGGCCGCCGTATCCTTTCGGAGTCACTGTTAAGTTGTATCCCACAGTCTCTCCGTTGACGGAGCCTTTGTTTACTTCTTTGATGATACTGTTGTGATCCTGCGGGTGATCCATTTTCTCAAAATCAGTAGCTTCCGGAAGAGTCTCCGCAAGTGCCGCCATTTTTTCCTTTTCCTTTGCGGATCGGATCGGATCGAGCGTCATTGTGTAAACTCCGCCAAGTATAAGTCCTGTCACAGCTGTTATGATAAAGAGCACAGCGCTGAGTTTCAATATCTTAGCCATGCTTCTTCACCTCCCCGAATATGCGGGGTCGTGCAAATTTGTCTATCAGCGGAACAGTTAGGTTCATTATCAGTATTGAGTAAGAAACACCTTCAGGGTATCCACCGAAGACCCTTATGAGCGAGGTAAGAAGTCCGCACCCCAGGGCGAAGATCACCTGCCCCTTTTTTGTCATCGGGGAAGTTGTGTAGTCCGTAGCCATGAAGATGGCTCCCAGGAAAAGCCCCCCCGCGACAACCTCATACAGCGGTCCTGCCGGTCTTCCGAGAGCTGCGGTCAGAGCAGCCACTGTGCCGATATAGACCACCGGGATATGCCAGCTTATGATGCCTTTATAAAGCAGTATGGCGAAACCGATCATGAGCGCTGCGGCAGAGGTCTCTCCTATGCAGCCCCCGATGTTGCCGATGAATACATCGTATATCCCGGGCAGGTTTGCGATAGAATCTTCTTTTATCATGGCAAGGGGTGTAGCTCCTGAAACGCCGTCAAGTGTCCATGATGTCATAGAAACAGGCCAGCTTGACATCATGAAGGCCCTTCCCGCGAGGGCAGGGTTGACGATGTTGCAGCCGATGCCTCCGAAGAATTGTTTTACGATGACTATTGCGAAGACGCTTCCCCCTGCCGCCATCCAGAAAGGGATAGAGGGAGGGAGGTTATAGGCCAGGAGAAGACCTGTAACAGCGGCGGAAAGATCTCCTACCGTGATGGTTTGTTTAGCCAGTTTCTGCCATATATACTCTGAGATCTTGCAGCTTGCGACGCAGACAGCCATAACTGCTGCTGCCCTGAACCCGAAGAAATATATGCCTGCCAAACCTGCAGGAGCAAGGGCGGCAAGGACCCACGCCATTATCACCCTGGTGTCCTGGGGCGCATGAATATGAGGAGAACTTGATACTGCAAGCAGTCTTTCCATTACTTGACCGCCGCCTTTCTGCGCATTGCCATGATAGTTGATTTGCCATCTCTGAACGACTGGGTAAGATGCCTGTTTGCCGGGCAGCTATAGGAACATGCCCCGCATTCGATGCAGTTCATTCCGCCGGTCTCCTCGAATGCCTTGTAGTCTCTCATCAGGACAAGCGGGTTCAGGACACTGGGCATAAGGCCCATGGGGCATCCCTCAAAGCAGCGTCCGCATCTTATACAGGCTGATTCAGGGGCAAGATGAGAGTTTGAAGCTGTCAGGGCAAGGATCCCTGAAGTGCTTTTTACTACCGGGATATCTATTGAACGGAGAGAGACTCCCATCATGGGACCGCCTGAGATAACCTTGACCGGCTGTTCCTTAAAACCTCCGCAGAAGTCGATCAATTCCCGCATTGAAGTTCCAAGCGGGACATGTATGTTTTTGGGTTCCGCCACAGCTTCTCCCGTGACGGTGATGATCCTTGAGATGGCGGGTTCTCCTGCTGCTATGGCCTCTCTGATCTGATGTACCGTACGCACGTTAAGGATGATGCATCCTACATCAGCGGGAAGGGCTGTCATAACATATTCCTGTTTCGTGATCGCCTCAATAAGCATCTTTTCAGCTCCCTGAGGGTACTTGACCGCCAGAGACACAACAGAGATCTTATTGTCGCCCTGCTTTGAGACCTCAGATTCCATCGTCTTTATAGCGTCGGGTTTGTTGTTCTCTATTCCGATCACGCCTTTGGCTTCCGGGAAGAGTCTAAGCATGAGTCTCAGCCCCTCCACGATCTTTTCAGGCTCTTCGAGCATGAGACGGTTGTCGCAGTTTATGTAGGGTTCACATTCCACGCCGTTGACTATCAGCCACTTTATCACTTTGTCAGGCGGAGGGGAGAGCTTTACCACGGTTGGGAAGGTAGCTCCTCCGAACCCGACAATTCCGGCCTCCCTGATCCTTTTAAGGTACTCTTTGGGATCAGCTTCAGCGTAATTATCGATTGGAGCCCATGAGGGATCTTTTTCATAAAGTCCGTCATTTTCAACTATAACGCAGTTCTCATAGATCCCGGCAGATGTCATCCTCAGCCCGATTTCTTTTACTGTTCCCGAGACGCTTGATAGGATGGGTGCCGAAACGAAGGCTTCGTTATCGCCCAGCTTCTGTCCGACAAGCACCCTGTCCCCCTTTTTCACTACGGGCTGACAGGGAGCGCCTAGGTTCTGGGCCATTGGAAAGACCAACTCCCCTTTTGGCAGGTATTCCTCGATTTTCTTGTCTGCAGTCTTCTCTTTTTTCTGAGGGGGGTGTATCCCTCCCCAGAATGACGGAAGTTTCATATAGCTTTCCTCCTCTGTGTACATAAGGCAAAAACTTGTATCCAAAGCGTTAAATGCGCCTTTAATCAGCGCAGGTTAGATTCTATCATTTAAATGAAAAAATAAAAGGTGTCACTTAAAAAATGTTCGGTTCATAAAAATACCGGAATAAAGGCCGAATATTCTGTTTATTAAAGCAAGCCGGGAAAAAGATTTTTGGATGTCTCTTTTGTTTAAAAGCCTGGGCCTGTCATTTCTCTATTCCTGGGGCCTGACTCCTGCCATCATAAGTCCGAGGGTCTCTGCGTCTGTACTGCGGGGATCATCGATCACCCCTACTATTGAACCGCTGTATATGACAGCCAGCCTGTCTGAGATAGACATCAGTTCCTGCAGGTCTTTGGATATGAGCAGTATGGCCACTCCGTTGTCTCTTGCCTCCATTAGCCGCTGATGAACGAATTCAGCTGCCCCGACATCAAGTCCCCATGTTGGCTGCATGGCAATGATGACCTTTGTGCCGTCTGAGATTTCCCGGGACAGCATCAGTTTCTGCAGATTGCCTCCTGAAAGGATCCTTACAGGCGCACGCATCGAAGGAGCAAGGACATCATATTTTTTTACTCTCTCTGTGGCAAATTTTGCAATGTATTTCCAGTCCATAAAGTATTTCTTTATCTCCACCGGAGGTTCCCAGTAATTTTTCAGAGGCATGTTCTCTTCTAGGTTCATGTTGGGTATCAGGCCTACTCCCTTCCTGTCGGCAGGGATGTAACTGACGCCGGAATTTATGAAATCTCTTGTGCAGGATCCGGTAATATCTTTGCCGCCTATCACGATTACCCCGTTCTCCGGGGCACGAAGCCCGGCAAGTACCTCACAGAGTTCTTCCTGGCCATTACCGTCAACTCCGGCTATCCCCAGTATCTCACCGGATCGCAGGGAAAGCGTCAGGTCTGTAAGGGCCTGAATATTTCGGTCATTCTTTACGCAGATCCCCCTGCATTCAAGAAAGGTCTCTCCAGGCTCGGGCCTGTCCTCTGAAATGATTATTCCTTCAAGCTGATGCCCGACCATCATTTCAGCGATCTCCTCTTTGGAGATCCCTTTTGCAGGTACGGTCCCGATCTTTACCCCTTTTCTGAGGATCGTTAGCCTGTCGGATACCTCCATGATCTCTTCTATCTTATGTGATATAAGAACAATGCCATGTCCGTTTCTGACCATGTTTTTAACTGTGCGGAAAAGCTCTCTTGTCTCCTGAGGGGTCAGGACTGAGGTAGGTTCGTCAAGGATGAGGACTTTCGTTCCCCTGTATAGCATCTTAAGTATTTCGACCCTCTGCTGCTCGCCTATGGACAGCTGCCATATCTTTGCTTCCGGATCGACTTTCAGGCCGTATTTTTCTGATAGGCCGCGGATCTTTTCGATTATCTTGTTTTTATTAAGGTTGAGAGGCTCATCTCTGAGGCCAAGGACCATGTTTTCCCAGACGGTGAATACCGGAACAAGCATAAAGTGTTGGTGGACCATGCCTATCCCATTTTCTATAGCCAGGCGTGGATTGGATAGTATGACCGGTTTTCCCTCGATCTCTATGGTTCCTGCATCAGGCAGGTATATCCCGGCGAGGCAGTTCATGAGAGTAGTTTTGCCCGCTCCGTTTTCTCCCAGGAGACTGTGGACTTCTCCCCTGAACAGCTCAAAATCAACATCTCTGTTTGCGTATGAGCCATAGAAGATCTTATCAATGTTCTTCATTCTTACCAGCGGGTAATTATTATCTTCCATCTCACTGCCCCCGATTTATATGTGTCACATGCCCTGTTGATTCTAGCAACTTGATCCTAAAAATGCAAAATATCAAGACGCCTGACAAAAAACGGTATACAATATCACCTGTCAGTCCGGCTGCTCTGAAAAACAATGTCCGGACCGGAATTTAAATAGAAAAGAGACTCCGGCGTATGCGCAAAAATATTATGATGAGTTACACTCTGGCTTTGATCGTTATCTTTATATGGAGCGTGACATTTGTCTCAACAAAGATACTCCTAGGTCATCTATTGCCTACGGAGATACTTTTTTACAGATATGTGATAGCGTATCTGCTTTTCTTTGCAGCAAGCCCAAAGATAATTTGGCCGCTGAGCTTCCGCGATGAGGCTAAATTTGCTCTCGCAGGCTTTCTGGGTGTTACCCTGTATTTCCTCTGTGAGAATTTTGCACTCTCTTACAGCACAGCATCAAACGTTTCTCTGCTTGTTGCGACGGCTCCGATGTTGACCGGCCTGGTCTCTCATTTCATGACAAAGAATGAAAGGATAACGTTAAATTTTATATATGGTTGCGTTTTCGGACTGGCAGGTGTTTTCTTTATTGTATTCAACGGTCATTTTGTACTTAAACTCAACCCTGTTGGCGACATCCTGGCAATAATGGCAGCTCTCTCTTTTGCATTCTACTCAATAATCATCAGGGACTTGAACAGGGCTGTATACTCAGCAGTTGTGATAACACGGAAAACCTTTTTTTATTCGCTCCTCTCTCTCTTCCCGTTGATCTTCACCCCGCTTTTTGAATGGGATCTCGGAGTGCTTATGAAAAAGGAAGTTTTTGGAAATCTTATTTTCCTCGGAGTCTTTGCCTCCGCCTTGTGTTTTCTCCTTTGGAATAAAGTCATATGGGAACTTGGTGCAGTAAAGGCCAATAATTTAATATACCTTACTCCTCCGATAGCCATGCTTTCCGCTGCTATTGTACTCCATGAGAGGATCACCGTCTTTGCCGCAGCCGGCGGGCTGCTCATACTGCTTGGAGTGTATCTTTCTCAAAAAAGAGTCCCGGGGCCTGAAAAGGGATCCGGGACAAAAGAAGAAGCTGAATAACCGGTCAATTTAAGCCTGTCCGGAGGGTCATTCTTTTCCCTTATGAAGGACCTCGACCTCAACGTGAGAAGGGGTCACCGGCCCCTCTTTTTCTCCCTTCAGTATCTTTATTTCTTTTTTAAGCATGGCCATTTCTTCTTCCATCCTTAAGAGCTTCGCCCATAGTTCCTCCGGATTCATGCAGGAGGAGCATTCACTGACCCTTTTACCGTCGATCTTGATGATCCTTGCCCTCATTCCGGTAACTGTGGCATTCTTGGGGACATCTTTCAGCACGGCGCTGTTCGCGCCTATCCTTGAATTTGCTCCGACAGTTATCGGCCCAAGAATTTTTGCCCCGCTGCCGACAAAAACGTTTGATTCAAGGGTAGGATGTCTCTTCGCACCTTTTTCGTTGCCTGTTCCGCCCAGAGTTACTCCCTGGTAAAGGGTCACGTTTTCCCCGACCTCAGCAGTCTCTCCGATTACGACCCCTGCACCGTGGTCAATAAAGAAACCCTTTCCGATCTTCGCTCCGGGGTGGATCTCTATCCCTGTCCACCATCTCACTATCAGCGAGAGAAAACGGGGCAATACCGGGATGTGCATAGTGGAATGCATGAAGTGGAAGGCACGGTGAAATGTGATCGCGAGGAACCCCGGGGTACAGAGGACGACCTCCAGCACTCCCCGTATTCCTTTGGGTATCGCAGGATCGTTACGCATCGCAGCCTCAAAGTCACTTTTAATATATTCCCAAGCTGACATTCATATCACCCTTTACATTTCAATTTATTTATCTAATAAAAAAAGACCTGCCGTAGCAGGTCTTCAATTTATTGATCAAATTATGTGTGCCTGCTGTTAAGTCTATGACCGCAACAGACATAAAGGCTGCGCGGATTATCCTCCGAAGCCCTCCAAACAACAGCAGTATGCAAACAGACCGTGTGAAGCCGTAATTTTTATCATGCCAGATATTCTAGCAGGCATATCCAATAAATGCAACGTTTTAGA
>JBFXIQ010000036.1:0-13777 GCA_050175815.1 Synergistaceae bacterium | reverse complement strand
CTTTGATACTCCCGTTCGACTTGCATGTGTTAAGCACGCCGCCAGCGTTCGTCCTGAGCCAGGATCAAACTCTCCGTTTGATTCTGGTGTGCTTTCCATATATCATTTCTGTTAGGTCTTGATATACGTCTCAGTGCTGGCTTACTTCTATTTTCTCTTCTCGGCTTTCTACCGCAAAATCATTGTTATTCATCTGCGCTTTCCTGCCACGGATACGATCCGTAAACCTTATCCGTACTTTTGCTTTTCCCTCTATTCAACTGTCATGGTGCGGCCTCAGCCAGCCTGCGCCGGAGAGTGCAAGAGGTATTCTATAGATGATTGCCGTTACTGTCAACAAATACAATTGGACTTTTATATTGCTTATTACAGACCATCAGTATATAAAGCCATACATATGATCATTTATGTTATTTATTGTCATGCATAAACCTTACATATCTTTATATTTAATATAAATCTGGGTGTTCGACTTTAGCCGGAACACCCAGATTTATATTGTTAGACTATTTTTTCAGTGAATGTACTTAGTCGTTGATCAATGAGTTAATATCGATACTTTCGTTTATTCATCCTCCGAAATATCTAGTTTCAGTACACCCTCTTCAAGGAGTGCCTCTACAGAGTCTTCAATACTGCTGTGAATCGCTTCTTCGTCATCTGCGACCGGTTCATCCAACAGGCCAAGACCCTCCGCTACCTTGTGAAGAACATCCTTTGTTATCTCTTCCATAAGTTCAGGATGTTCATCCAGGTATGATGCAACTCCCTCTTTGCCCTGTCCAAGAGTTTCGCCTTTGTATGCAAGCCATGAACCTTTTCTTTTGACCACTTCCCTGTCGATAGCCATGTCAAGTACGGACATTGCTTTGGGAACCCCTTTGCCGTATATCAGGGTAGTGTGAGCTGTGCGAAAAGGCGGAGCCTGTTTGTTTTTTACTACCTTTATCCACAGTTCATGGCCGATGACAGTTTCTCCCTGTGTGACCTGTTTCCCTCTCTTTACTTCTATCCTTACCGAGCTGTAAAACTTGAGTGCCCTTCCGCCTGTTGTAGTTTCTGTAGGGCCTGCTCCATAGCCTGTGCTTATCTGAGCACGCAGCTGATTTATGAATATAACTGTTGTGTTGCTTTTTGAAATTGCCGCAGTAAGACGCCTTAGTGCATATGACATGAGCCTTGCATGAAGGCCCATCTGGTTGCTGCCCTCTCCCATTTTTCCGTCGATCTCAGCCTGGGGTGTCAAAGCTGCCACAGAGTCTATTACTACAACGTCAAACGCTCCGCTTCTGACAAGGGTGTCAAGTATGTAAAAAGCCTGTTCTCCGCTGTCCGGCTGCGACATATAGAGGTTTGCGGTGTCAACTCCGAGAGAGGACGCAAGACGGGGATCAAGTGCATGTTCAGCATCTATAAAGGCCGCAAGTCCACCCTTTTTTTGCGCTTCCGCAAGGATATGAAGAGCGATCGTCGTCTTACCGCCGCCCTCCGGACCGAATATCTCTACAACGCGTCCGCGGGGTATCCCACCGATGCCGAGAGCAACGTCAAGAGGAAGTATCCCGCTTGGAATGACCTCAGCTACACGCTGAACTTCATCGCCCAACCTCATTATCGCTCCGTCGCCGAACTTGCTTCTTATTTCGATCAACGCCTGCTCGAGTATGTCTTCTCTGGTTACCGAATCTTTCTTCTTGGCCATTCGATTGCCTCCCCGTATCTATTTGGCGCTATTTGATTACAAATACATTATATACAGTATGTCATATTTTGAAAAGACCCAGCGGGGTGTACCTCGGTCCCATTGGAGAGAGCTCACTTCTCATAAGAGTTATCTCCCTGACTGTCCATGGCTCAGTCACCAGTGCCTCGCTCTCCATTGATGACAAGATCTTTTCGGGAAGAGGAAGGTCGGAATTCCTGCGGCCGATCGTTATGTGAGGCATGTATTTTTTGTTTTCTTTTGGTATAGATGCTTTCAGGGCAGCTTTTTCAACTTCGTTCCTTATTGCAAGAAGGCGTTCAGAGTCTCCCCTAACGCCTGCCCAGGCCACTCTGGGTCTGACCAGATCCGGGAATCCCCCGATCCCCTCAATATTTATATCGAATGGACCTGTTGGCCTGATGTTTTTTAAATTATCCAAAAGCATTTCAACTGTCTCGGATGGCCTTTCACCGCAGAACTTGAGTGTTATGTGTATAGTTTCAGGATACGCCCACCTGAACTCATGCGATTCACGTCTTCTGGCAGAGATCCAGTCTGATACGACCTTTAACTGTGGTTTAGGAATGGTTATACAGACAAAAGTCCTCAGGAGAACTCCTGAAAAAGATGGTATTCACCCTACCATGTCACTGCACCCTTTCCAATAGGGCTGTAAGGGCTGTTTTTACTGCAGAATTCCGTATAAGCGCCCTTTCCCCGCTGAATTGTTTTTTAAATGTATAAGTGGCGTATTTTGATGAAATTCCAAACCAGACTGTCCCAACAGGTTTTTCTTCGCTTCCTCCGTCGGGTCCGGCTATCCCTGTTACACTAAGAGCTATTTCAGACTTGAATATCTTCCTTGCTCCTTCAGCCATTTTTTCTGCACACTGGGAGCTCACCGCACCATGATCATTTATTATCCCGGGGCCGACCCCAAGGATGTCGATCTTTGCTTCGTTGCTGTACGTTACAGCCGAACCAAGAAAGACCTTCGAGGCTCCGGGAACATCAGTTACCGATCCTGCTATCAGTCCGCCGGTGCATGACTCAGCAAGAGAGATGGTCATATTGCGCGAAGCTGCTTCTTCTATCAGTCTTTCTGCAAGAAGGCCTATATCCATTGTCATCTCCCGACAAAGCCGAGGATCATTTCCATCCCGCCCTTAAAGAAGATCCATGTCAATCCCCTGAGAAGCAGGTTGGCTATTACGCCCCCCAAGACATCATCTGCCATTATGCCCACCCCTCCGGGAAGCCTTTCCATTTCTCTTACAGGAAATGGTTTTGTTATGTCGATTATCCTGAAGATAAAAAGTCCGACGATAGCGTAGGTAGGCTCAAAACCCCAGCATGCTGTCCAGCATCCTACGACTTCATCGATCACAACTTCCGGCGGATCCTCCCTTTTAACAGTTTTCTCATATTTATCAGCAGCTATCGTTCCTATAACAGCGACAGCCGCGATCACCCAAACAGGCAGCCCGCCAAAGGCTATCCATATCAGACACGCTGCCATGGATCCCAAAGTTCCGGGCATCTTGCTGAACCTGCCAAGAGTCCCCAGAGTGGATATCATCCCATACCATGTTTTCATTTCAGGAATAAGTATCATTATCTCAACTCTTCTCCAACCATATCGTGAGGCATTGCCTCCGTCATTCTGACTTTCACAATGTTGCCCTCTTTGACCTTTTCACTGATGTTCCTTATTTCTATCAGGCCATCCACTTCGGGCGCTTCCCGGAAACTTCTTCCCTCTGCTAAAGAGGCTTCACTGTCTATCCTCTCGACAAGAACATCCATTACTCTGCCTTCAAAGAGCAGCTGCCTTTCCATAGATATCTCTTCCTGCAGGGTCATCAGTTTTTTCAGACGTTTTTGCTTTACGGTCTCTGGGACCTGATGATCCATCTTTTCTGCCTCTGTTCCCTCTTCAGGAAAAAAGGCAAAGGCCCCCATCCTGTCAAAGCGTGTTTTAGAGACGAAATCCAGCAGATTATCAAAATGAGCCTTTTTCTCCCCGGGAAAGCCTACCATACATGTCGTACGAAGCGCAAAATCTTCGTTTATGCTTCTTGCAGCTGAAAATATCCACGAGAGCTCACCAGGCGATATTTTCCTGTTCATTGCGCACAGGATGTCCGGATCCGAGTGCTGAATGGGAATGTCTAGGTATGGGAGGACCTGTTTCCCGGAAGCGACCCTGTCAAGAAGCTTCTTCGTGATCCGGCTTGGGTGGAGGTAGAGGAGCCTGATCCATATGTTTTTCGGCAGTGCGCTTTCCAGTTCATCGATGAGATCGATGAGAGAATCTTTACCATATAGGTCGGTACCGTAGACCGTCAGATCCTGGCCCACCACGCACAGCTCCACGGCTCCGTCTTTCACAAGCTGATCAGCCTCACTGATAAGGGTCTCCATGGAAAGGCTTCTAAGTCCGCCCCTGATACCCGGTATCGCGCAGTATGTGCATTTATTGCCGCACCCCTCGCTTATTTTCAGATATCTCGTAAATTTAGACGACGATGGAAGCGAGGTCCTGCACCTTCCATTCACCGGGACTCCTCCCATGCTCTTTATTACGGAAGACCAATCCTCGCTCCTTGCCCAGAAATCAACAGATGGCATCTCTTTGATAAGATCATCTGAATATCTGTTTACAAGGCATCCAACGACACCTATCTTTTTTAATTTCCCCTCGTTTTTAAGCTGTTCCAGATCCAATATCGCCGCGACGCTCTCTTCGGATGCGGGTTGTATAAATCCGCATGTGTTTACTATACCCACATCAGCAGACTCGACATTACCGACAAGCACATGACCGGCGCGTTCAAGCTCTCCCGCCAGACACTCACTGTCGACCCTATTTTTCGCACACCCGAGACTCAGACAAAATACCTTCATTTATAAAGAAGCTTAGAGTCTTCGCTTACAGTCTGGTTTAACATATATAGACTGAGTCCCTGTTCGGTTAGTCCTGCTGCTATTCCAAGCGCCATTTTTATTCTCGCCTGGTAAGGATTCAGCTTTCCGCCGGACATTACGCCCATCTCGAGCAGTTTCATAAAGCACCCTTCAAAATAGTTGGTTTTGGCAACCTGCCCTTGAAAACATCTTGAAACCACTGCTACGGGTATTCTTTTTCTGAGTATGTTCCTGATATGAGGGACCCATGAAGGAGGGACGTTCCCCGTACCGAATCCAGCCAGGACAAGGCCCTGGATCTCTTTATTCGAAGCCAGGGAGGATATTATCCTTTCCCCGCCTCCCAGTGATGCATATACAAGCTCTACTGCTGCAGGAGTTTCAGGCTTTCTTGCAAGAAAACCAGGTCTTCTTACACTGCGGATGAACTTGACCTCATCATTCAGCATTTTCCCGAGGGAACCTTTTTCCGGTGACTGAAATATGTTCTCAGGACTCGTAGGATCTACCATGACCACTTCCGAGGCTGCAAAGAGTTCGCCGCTTGAACAGACCAGAACTCCTTTGTCCCTTGCCTGTTCAGAAAGGGCTGCATTAACAGAGCACCTGAGATTCATCAGTCCCTCTTTAAGACCTGCTCGCCCCTGTACCATCAGGTTGGCAAATATTATAGGCTGCGGATGCTGCCAGAGAAGGTCTGTAAGATATGCCATCTCCTCCATTACTCCGCTTCCCGAGATCACAATTATGCCTGTATAGCCGTCTGAGACCAGCGTTTCAAACATATTCTCCATTTCTGCTGTCAACTTCATGGAGTAATGGTTGCTGGGCTGGCAGCTCCACTCGATCAGCTGGCAGCAATCTGCTATGTCCTCCGGCAGATAATTTAAAAGCGAGCACGGATCGGCATTTTCTTCATCTCCTGAAAAATTGCCGGCGATCACCAAAGCAAGCTTTGTCTTGGATTCCAAATCGATTCCTCCATCCTAAATGCTGAGAGCATACTACCATGCTCTCAACGTGCATTTTATCTCAAAGTCAGGCACGTTACAAACGAAATTAAATTACTCTCCGCTGCTGTGAGTTGCCAAGTTGCGAAAGAATAAAAATTCCTGTAGACTTTTAGCCTTTTTCCGTCTATCTTACTATGGATGAAAGTATGAGTACGCATCATAATAATTTATAAATATCAATCATGCTGACCTTAAATTGATGTCCGGCATGGATACGATCAACGGGAGGAAATAGATTTGGAAGCCTTATCAGTACTTGCAGCAATGTTTTCTTCACTTGTAAACTGGCTGGTTGATATCATAGGACACATGGGGTACCTTGGGATCATCGGACTCATGTTTCTTGAATCTTCTTTTTTCCCCTTCCCAAGCGAGGTCGTAGTACCTCCGGCAGGTTATCTTGCGTGGAAAGGCGAGATGAACCTTTTGCTCGTTATTCTTTCCGGCATCGCGGGAAGTATCCTTGGAGGCGTCTTCAATTACTGGATAGCAGCAAAGTGGGGAAGACCGATCTTTGAGAAGTATGGGAAATACTTTTTTGTAACACATGAATCACTCGACAAAGCAGAGATCTTTTTCGCAAAACATGGACACATAAGCACATTTACAGGCAGACTGATCCCTGTCATAAGACAGTATATATCGCTTCCCGCAGGGCTCGCTAGAATGCCTATGGGACAGTTTTGTCTTTACACAGCACTGGGTTCAGGGATATGGGTGGTAATTCTGGCACTCACCGGCTATTTCCTGGGAAGCAATCAGGAGCTGATCCACCAGGAGATCAAGAAGATTTCTATTTTACTGATAATAGCATGTGTAATTTTGACAACGGTCTACATCTGGAGATACAGAAAAAAAGAACAGGCTAAGAACGACTGATAATAGTAGCTGCTCCTCAAGAGGAGGGTCATACTTTGTATTATTCGATAGGCAAGAAACTTATGAAGATAGTAGAGGGAAACGATGTTCCCCAGCCTTTTATCGCTGTGATACGGTCTGATGAATTTAACGAGAAGGATCTGCCGCCGGGGTTCAGTGATTCAAGTATGCCGCGCTATCCAAAACCTCGCTTCTGCAAAGCAGAAGTCCACGAGGACATGCTTTCGGGAACTCTCTCTGTTCCTGAAAACAAAATGCTTGGGAAACATTCCGGATTTTCATATTACATAAGGAGCAACGGAGTAGTATTTGGAGACGATTCAGGATTAGTTTCGTCCATCCTCGAAAAGATAGAGAAGACTTCAACATGGCGTGAGCCTTCTATCGGCCATTTTTTCTACGTTTTTATGGAGACACTCGTTGAAGATGACCTGAGATACATTGAAAGTATCGAAGACCGGCTTGCAAAGCTCGAGGCATCCGTACTATCGGACAAACTTGAAGGCTTCATGTACAGCATAGTGAAGATAAGAAAAGAGATCCTGGCCCGTTCGCATTATTACTCACAGCTCTCCGATGTTGCGCTGGAGCTCCTTGAAAACGAAAATGAGATATTTGATGATACATCCCTGAGACTGCTGAAACATTTTTCTGACAGAGCCCACAGGCTGCGTCAGGAAACTCAGATGCTGCGAGAATACTCCCTCCAGATAAGCGAAGCCTACCAAACTCAGATCGATATCCGTCAGAATGTAGTGATGAAAGTGCTGACAGTAGTAACTGCAATATTCCTCCCCCTGACGCTCATTGCCGGCTGGTACGGCATGAATTTTGAAAAAATGCCTGAACTTCACTGGGATTACGGATACCTTTACGTATTCCTGTTAAGTATCATAGTCGTCATAGGATGCCTTTGGGTATTCAAGAGAAAAAAATTCCTTAAATAAAAAAGTGCATTGCCAGGGCCGGACTCAGTCCAAGACAAGCATTGCCGTAAATGAGACCCGGACATCCACGATAAGGAGGCGGTATGAATGAAAAGGGACATGTTATTGATGGCCCTGTGTGCTGCTTTATCTTTTGCCGCATTTATCCCGCCGGCAATCATACATGCTGAAGGTGCCGCAACAACAAAGACAGCTTCAAAAATAACAAAGGAGGGCGACAGGATGGCTTTCGCTTTTATTGACGAAACATACAAGAGTGAAAAGGGGACCGGAGTGATCTATCTTGCCGGAGGGTGCTTCTGGGGACTTGAAAAATTGATGCAGACGATCCCCGGAGCAGTAAGGGCTGTAAGCGGATACGCCAATGGCGACCCCTCGATAAAACCGACATACAGGGAAGTCTGCGGCGGAAGGACAGGTTATCGCGAAACTGTACGGGTCGAGTACAGGGAAGACAAGGTCAGCCTTGATGCCATCCTTTTTGCCTTCTTCGGGGCCATAGATCCGACAGTAAAAAACAGGCAGGGCAATGATATAGGAAGCCAGTACCAGAGCGGGATCTATTTTGCAGATGAAAATTCCGCAAAGATCGTCGAACACGTTGTAAAGGTCGAAAAGATGCGCCATAAAAACTTCGCAGTTGAGATAAAACCGCTGGAGTCATTTTATGACGCGGAAGAGTACCACCAGAATTACCTTGACAAAAATCCCGGAGGGTACTGCCACATCACTCCGGCAGAGATGAAAATGGTCGAAGATATGATAGTCGACCCTGCCAAATACAGAAGGCCTGAAGATGAAGAGATAAGAAAGAGACTTTCGAAAGAGGCCTATATGGTAGCGGTTGAGTCCGGCACGGAACCATCCTTTAACAACGAATTCTGGGACCACAAAGAAAAAGGGATATACGTTGATGTCATTACCGGTGAACCGCTGTTCTCGTCAAAGGACAAGTTTGAAAGTCCGTGCGGCTGGCCTGCATTTTCAAAGCCAATCGACCCCAACACAATAGTCTATTTGAACGATAATTCTTTCGGGATGAGAAGGACAGAGGTAAGGAGCAGAGCAGGAAACTCCCATCTGGGGCATGTATTCAACGGAGACCCTCACTCCCCAAACGGCACCCGTTTCTGCATAAACAGCCTCTCGCTGCGGTTCATCCCCTTCAAAGAAATGGATAAAGCGGGCTACGGATACCTGACAAGTTACGTCGAATGATCTCCCCTTTTTCTGAATAACCTAAAAAAAGAGTCCCGGAAAAAAACACCTCCGGAACTCTTTTTTTATCTGATCATAAACTCTCTTTCGCTCAAAAAAACAGGCTACTGTTTTCTTCCGGCCATGAACTCTACGAACTGCCTTGCCGCCCTTCCTGAAAACCCCCCGTGCTTGAGTTCCCACTGGACAGCTCCCAGTACCAGTTCATCTTCCGCAGCATCCACCTCATATTCTTTTGCCAGTATCCTTACAATATTCAGATACTCTTCCTGTTCCGGTGAGAAATACCTGATCATCAGACCAAATCTGTCAACGAGGGACATCCGTTCCTGGATCGTCTCGGATTCATGCATGTCCTCATACTTGTCTTCCCTGTCAGCCCAGGTCTCTTTCATCAGGTGACGTCTGTTGGATGTAGCATATATGAGGATGTTATCAGGTCTTTTTTCAAGACCTCCCTCTATGAAAGCCTTGAGGAACTTGTACTCGACCTCGAAATGCTCAAAAGAGAGATCATCCATGAAAATAACAAATTTGTAGTTTCTGTTTTTTATGAGATCTACGATAGTCTCAAGGTCTTCGATCTGGTGTTTGTACACCTCGACCATCCTGAGTCCCTTGGGGGCAAACCGGTTCAGAAGGGCTTTGACGGTGGATGATTTTCCTGTGCCGCTCTCCCCGTAAAGCAGGACATTGTTTGCAGGCCTGCCTTCCAGGAATGCGACAGTATTATCTACAAGTATCTTTTTCTGATCTTCATACCCGACAAGCCCATCCAGGGATATTTCTTCAGTGTGTGTTACAGGGATCAATTCCCCTCTTTTGCCGTCCCACCTGAAAGCCTTGTTGAGGGCAAACTGTCCTGAGCCGTGTTTATAATGGAACTCCAAAATCTTTTTGTAAAAATCATCTGTATCCGCTGACTTCCTGAGTTCATCGGCAAATTCGCGGACAATATGTCCGGATGACCTGTCAAGCGCACCGTTTTCCAGCTTAAGCGGCTTATAATCCCCGTACCTTCCAAAAGCGGAAACTTCGAGGTCTTTATCAATGAGGTTCAGATCAAAATTAAAATAGAACCGGATAGTCTCAATATCCTCTTTTACGAGTCCGGAGAGAGTTCCGGAGAGCTCTTTCCTGCGTTCCTGAGCAAGCGAGAAAGTGGTCTCGGACTTTGCAAAAAGCATGGTTATCCATGACTGCCAGATATTGCCGTTTATTCCCATCATCTCAGCAGCCTCTGCCATGCGGCAAACAGATTCACAGTACCAGGAGATAGCCTCTTGCTTGTGACCTTCGTCGATCTGACCGGCACTTTTGATCAGTCCGGATATGCATGCAAAAACCTCGTCTTTTTCAAATTCCCTGAGGGCCATAAGTTCCGGTTTCATTTACTCTTCCTCGTCAGATTCCACCACTCCGGCTCTGGCTCTTGCTTTTTTTCGTTCATCCGAGTTGAGGATCATCTTGCGGATCCTCACGTTAAGGGGCGTAACTTCGACAAGCTCGTCATCGCTGATCCATTCAAGAGCTGTATCGACCGTCATTATTCTCGGGACATCAAGCACTGTCATCATATCTTTCGTAGCTGATCTGTGGTTGGTCTGCTGTTTTCTCTTGCTTGGGTTGCAGGGCATGTCCTTGTTTCTCGAGCTCTCTCCCACTACCTGACCGTTATAAACAGGCTCTCCGGGCTTAACGAAGAGCGTTCCGCGTTCCTGCAGATTATCGAGGGCGTAGCTCGTAGTCGTCCCGCTGTCCATGCTCACAAGGGAACCTCTGCTTCTTGATGCTATGTCCCCTACCCATTCGCCGTAACCAACGAATCTTGAAGCCAGTATCCCGAGGCCTCTTGTATCTGTAAGAAACTCTCCTCTGTAGCCTATAAGACCTCTTGTCGGTATCCGGAAAGAAAGCCGGAGCACTCCGGTGCCGCCGTTTTCCATGTTCTTCAGCTCACCTTTGCGCTGAGCCAGTTTCTGGATCACGACTCCCTGATATTCCTCCGGAACGTCTACGATGACTTCCTCCATTGGTTCCAGCATCTTGCCTCTGGCATCGTGCTGGACTATGACTTCGGGTCTTGATACACATATTTCAGAACCTTCCCTGCGCATCTCCTCGATCAATATGCCAAGATGAAGTTCACCTCTGCCGGATACCTTGACTCCATCGGGACGGCCGATATCTTCCATGCGAAGTGCAGGATCAGTCTTTGTCTCACGTTCTATTCTGGCCTTGAGCTGCCTCAGGGTTATCGCGTTCCCGTCCTGACCGGCAAATGGGCTCGTGTTGACAAGGAAGAACATCGACACCGTAGGCTCCTCGATATCAAGGGGATGGAGTACCTGTCCTGAAATTTCCGGAGCACTTATCGTATCGCCCAGATCTATGTTCTCCGGCCCTGTAAACCAGACTATATCTCCGGCTCCGACAGCATCAACTTCTGTCCTGATAAGGCCGTTGGTCACATAAAGGTGCGAACAGGAGGAAGTGTCCGAAGAGACTATCTCCCATTCGGTCTGATCATAATCTTTCCATCTGGTATGGGTCCTTACTATCTTATCGCCTTTACGAAGTGTTCCCTGCAGTATCCTCCCGCATCCGATCCTTCCAAGATACTCGCTCCATGAAAGAGTGCATACCTGCATCAGGAAGGGCTTGTCCATCTCAGCCCGGGGTGCCGGGACTCTTTCTATTATCATTCTGAAAAGGTCGTCCATTCCAGCCTTGGTGCTATCTTCCGTTTTGTCGAGATCGCCAACGAACCATCCCTGTAGGCCTGAACCGTAGAGGACCGCAAAATCGCACTGTTCCTCTGTTGCCCCAAGTTCTATGAAAAGATCGAAAGTTTTATCAAGGGCCCCGTTCGGGTCTGCATTCGGCCTGTCTACCTTGTTTACTATCACGATGGGCTTTAGTCCCAGCCTGAGAGCTCTCATCAGAACATATCTCGTCTGCGGCATCGGTCCTTCGTTTGCATCAACAAGAAGCAGGACGGAATCTACCATCGAAAGCACCCTTTCGACCTCTCCGGAAAAATCTGCATGTCCGGGTGTATCAACAATGTTTATTTTGTAGCCGCCCCACTCGACTGTGCAGTGCTTGGCCTTTATGGTGATGCCGCGTTCCCGCTCAAGCGTTCCCGCATCCATGACACGTTCCTCAACGACCTGGTTATCCCTGAAAAGCCTTGCTGATTTGAATATCCCGTCAATGAGGGTGGTCTTGCCATGGTCGATATGGGCGATTATGGCTATATTCCTGATCTTTGATGAGTCCTGCATTGTTTTTGTTCCCTTCATCTGCAGATTACCGCTAAACGGCACAGATATTTCAAAATTTAAATATTACAATATTTGACAAACGAGAATTATATCACTTAATACCTGAGCAAGTCAAAAAAATATAGCCGCCCATAAAGGCGGCCAAAACATAATATATAGTTATATTTATCAGTCCCGGTCGTCCCTTACCGATCTCAGATCTGCGTATAGGGTATACCTGCTTCTTCCCATCTGTTTGGCAAGGCTTTCGATCGAACCCTTAAGCTTGAAAAACCCCAGACTGTCCATATATTTAATGCACTGTTTCCTCTCTTCGCTGCTCAGGAAATTCAGAGGTTTGCCGAACTTTTTTCTGGCCTTTTCCATTAGGGACCTGTCATCCTTTACCCCGCTGAATTTTTCAGCTTTTACGGCATCAAATGAGAGGGGCTCAGTCCTCATCATAAAATCGCCCATATCTTTGAGTATGCTGCCCTTTGTCATGTCAAAGTTGATGCAGAGAAAGCCCACAAGCTTGTTATTTTCATCTTTTATCAGTGAGACTCCCGAACGCATCGGCCTGCCGTTCCCGGCTTCCGACGGGTAATTGGCAATGTAGTCTACATCAAGGGCTTTTGGATCTGACATAAGGAACCTTCCAAAGTCCGTCATAGGCGCGTTTACGTCCCTGCCGGTGAGGTTTCCGTTTACAAGGACAACTATTGACGTGTCTCCGTCAGAAACATCATGCAGGACTATTTCATAGTCGCTTCCCAGCATTTTGCCGAGAAGCTCTACGACAGGTATGAATGGAAGAAGGATGGGATGGACTTTTTTTGACATATACTCGCCTCACGAAAAACTGACGGGGGAACAGAATGGATCATCTCCCGTCAGAAAAGTTTTTTGTTATGAAAGTTCTATAACTGTACCTGCGCCTGCTTCAGTTGCCTTTTTAACTATCTCTGCCGCTGCCACAATATCAAGAGTAGCAAAACCAACTGTCTTCATGACCGTTATTTCCTCTTTGGAGCGGCGTCCCTCTACCTTGCCCATGATCAGTTCGCCAAGCTCTCCGGCAATAGAATCAGAGGAGAAGAGGCCTTCTTTCATGGGGATGATAAAATCTCCCGCTTCTGAAAGGACAGCTTCGCGGTTGTCTACAAATATTCTGCCGGCACGGCGGATAAGCTCCGCAGGCAGCTCCCTCTTGTCGGCAGTGTATGAACCGACTCCGTTTATGTGGCATCCGGGTTTGATGTCCTCGTTGGAGAAGACCGGATTTGCCGAGGTAGTGACTGTTGTAATAATGTCCGCATCGGTAACAGCTGCCTTTGAAGAAACAGCCTCGACAAGCTTCACCCCAAAACTGTCTGCAAGCGGTTGATTCTTTTCCACGAAGGCCGCAGCCCGTCCGGGAAGCGCATCGAATATTCTGATCTCCTCAAGTTTCCTGACAGTCATAAGTGCCTCCATCTGGGCAGGTCCCTGTCCGCCTGTTCCAAAAAGAGCAGCGACCCTGCTGTCAGGATTTGAAAGAAGCTCTGTTGCGGCTCCTGATATTGCTGCAGTCCTGATCTGAGTAAGTGTTGTCCCTTCTATTATTGCAGTAACAAGTCCTGTTGTTCCGTCAATAAGTGCCACTGTAGCCGGAACAACAGGGATGCCCTTTTCAGCATTTGCGGGGAAATATGAGACCAGCTTGACCCCGGCCATATTGAGTTCTCCCCCAACGTAGGCGGGCATAAACATACACTGTCCATCTTTTGATTCTGTATCCAGGTTTATGCGAAGAGGAACTTTCGCCTTGCCTTTCGTGTG
>JBFXIQ010000035.1:11864-15432 GCA_050175815.1 Synergistaceae bacterium | reverse complement strand
ACTATGGCTGCGCCAAGCAGGATGCTGTTCCACCTTATCCCTCTTACGTCAATGGAAATGTCCTTGAAGTGGCCGGTATAGAGATAGAGGCCCAGACAGACAGATGCTGCTATTAGGTATGTGACAAGAAGCGAAAAATAAGGGTCCGCTCCGCCTGATAATGATTTTGAACAGATGTGATACAGAACATTTGAAAAAACGATAAATCCTATGGGCCAATAGTAGTTCAGCATTTTCCCTTATCCTCCCCGGAATATCCATTACCTCCACGTCCGGTCATACAGTTTTAAAGCCACCATCCGTGACCCGGTTATCATAGATCAGATCCTGCCATTAAATCAACAGAAAAATGAATTGTGTATTTCAAAAAAGTCTGCGCAGTATTCCAAAAATAAAACGGCAGGGGAAAAAGGCTGATGCCTGCCTCTCTCCAACCTGCCACTTATATGTTTTTGATTTCAGTTCAGGGGACCTATTCAGCCTCCGTAAAATCTATAAGGGTGATCCAGAGCATGTCCCCGCTCTTTTCCAGTTTTTTTCTGATCGATTCGTCAATATCGCTGTCTATCTCAAGCGCGCCAAGGGCAAGTCCGCTGTTGTCCTTTCTTCCAAGGGCAAAATTGGCAATGTTGATCTTGGACTCACCAAGTATATTTCCAATCTTTCCTATTACACCGGGCCTGTCGTGATTCTGGAAAAGTATGAGTTTGCCGTTGGGAACAAAGTCGAGCCAATATTCGTTTACCTTTACGATACGCATACGGCCCTCTTCAGTGATGGTACCAATAAGCGACACTTTGCACTTTTCGGCGTCCAGTGTTATCTCAACAGTATTTTTATATGTTTTAGGATCTCCAATGCTCTCTTCCACTGTCAGACCGCTGTCCTTGGCAAGGAGGGGAGCCAGCATGTATGAAACTTCGGGACCGCGGCTGACTTCAAAAAGGCCTTTAAGTACAGCGATGCTGTAAGCGCAAAGCCTGTTTGGCATTGGTTCATCCTCGCTGAACATATCTCCTCGCAGCATAATGTGGCAGCTCTGTACAGCACCGCACTCCGTTTCCGCAAGTTTGGCTCCCAGGATTCCCATTTTCCTTGAAAGCTGTAGAAATGCCTTTTGGCCCTTGTTAAGCTTCTGCTCCAGAAAGGGGAGGTTCACGGCATGTTCGTACGGCTCTCCCCGCAGTGCCGCTATCATGTTCTCTGCGGCGATCTTTGCCACCTCTGTCTGCGCCTCTTCTGTGCTGGCTCCAAGGTGTGGGGTTATCACGATCCTGTCCTCAATGTCTTTGGCAAGGAAGGGGTGACCTTCACACATAGGTTCCGCGGTATATACGTCAAATGCTATCCCCGAAAGCCTCCCGTCCCTTACCGCATCTGCTGCGGCCTTTTCGTCAACTATTCCGCCCCTGGCGCAGTTGATGAGATATGCTCCCTTTTTGAATGCCTTCATCATTTTTTCATCGATAAGATTCGTGGTGTCAGATGTCAGCGGCATGTGTAGCGTCACAACGTCAGCTACAGAGAGCGCGTCAGCAAGGTCTTCCCTCATTGGTATGCCCAGTGATTCGGCCTTCTTCTTAGGGGTGTACGGATCGTATGCCATCACGTCCATTCCAAAAGCACGGCAGCGCTGGGCAACAGCGGCTCCTATCCTTCCAAGTCCGAGAACGAGGACCTTCTTTCCGCTGAGCTGATGGCCTGAGAATCTTTTTCTGTCCCATTCTCCGCTCCTGAGGGAACCAAATGCCTGAGGGACCTTTCTTACGAGACCCAACATAAGAGCCATTGTCAGCTCTGCTGCCGCAAGCGTGTTTCCTGTAGGTGCATTTATGACCACGACTCCCTTGCGGCTGGCAACAGGCACATTCACATTGTCGACGCCGACGCCTGCACGGGCAACTACCTTCAGTTTCACTGCGGCGTTAAGGGCTTCCTCGTCCATCTTGGTTCCGCTCCTTGTGAGGACCGCATCCATTTCGGGCAATTTTTTAAGCAGGTCCTCCCGTGACATGCCAACTTCTTCTATAAGTTCAATGTCAGGGGCATCCCTGAGTATCTGAAGTCCGGCCTCACCTACTGTTTCGGCCACCAGCACCTTCCATTTTTTATTTTCAGCCATCACCATCAGTCCTCCCTGTTCCATAAATTCCAGGCTTCTGCCAGGAAGTCTTTTTTCATGGTCTTAGCCATATCGGCGGCCCCATAGAGCGAACCGAGGATGATGCAGAGTTCGGGCCATCCCCAATTGTTATAATGTGCGGCCCTGATAAGCTCTCCTTTGAGTTTTCCCTGTCCGCCCGCAGTCTCGATACCCATCGCGCGAAGTTTTTTGCGAACTGCTTCTGTATCGCCTCCGGGATATCTGAAGGCTGTAACTCCAGGTGAACGGGCCTCCGGACACTTGACCAGCAGATCGAATCCCATTGCCTCAAGTCCTGCGGCAAGGGCGGCAGCGTATTTCCTTCTCGATTTGAACCAGACATCTGTGCCTACTTCCAGTATCTCCTCCAAAGCTTCGTCGAGGGCATAGTAGAGGGATACCGGAGGAGTAAAGGGATTTGCCGGGGATTTTGCTTCCAGGTCTTTTTTGTGAAGCTTCAGATCGTAGCTGTAACTGGGGCATGTTTTTCCTTCAAGAGCATTCCAGGCTTTTTCTGAGAGCCAAACAAGCCCAAGTCCCGGAGGGGTAAGAAGGCCTTTCTGAGAGGCTGTTCCTATTGCGTCAATACCCCATTCCTGCGGAAAGCATTCCATTGCTCCAACCGAGCTGACTCCGTCAACAAGTATTAGAGGACGGTCTTTTTCGGGAATTGCCGCTATTATTTCTTTGATAGGATTGACAACTCCTGTTGATGTTTCATTTTGGGTTATCATCAGAACTTTGCAGCCCGGATTGTTTTTAACTGCTTCAGCCGCAATTGCCGGCGTAACCGGGTCACCGAACTGCACATCAATATTGATTCCTTCGGCACCTGTTCTAAGCGCAATTTCACGAAACCTGTTGCCAAAAACTCCGCATGAGATCGAAATGAATTTATCGCCTTTTTCAAGAAAGTTGACCGCCATGCACTCAAGAGCTCCTGTACCTGAGGATGGAAGTATTATTACCGGACCTTCACTTTTTAACAGTTCACGGAGATTCTTCTCTATTCGCGTAAAAAGCTCTGAAAAAGCAGGGCACCTGTGTCCTATCAGCGGACGTGCACCCGCCCTGAGTACTTCTGCCGGCAGTTCCACCGGGCCTGGGGTAAGCAGATATTTCGTGTTCATTAATTTCTCCTCCTTATTATGATGATCAAAATTTTGGTATCAAAAAAGGGGCCGGAAGAAATTCCTCCGGTCCCTGAAACGCCTTGATGTTCTAGAAAAATTTAGTGATTTTCTCTATTCATCGGGTACACGTTTCGGGACCGGCAATGACAACCAGAGCCGCCGCATGAGGAAGAAACGCCGGAAGAGAGAGAAGATGACGAAATGCGATTAAAAACAAGATATGTTGATCTCCTCATTCAAAGCGCTCCTTTCCTGTGTCCCCGTTGAATGGTTAACATATATACTCTCCTTT
>JBFXIQ010000035.1:0-11764 GCA_050175815.1 Synergistaceae bacterium | reverse complement strand
CGCTATTTAACCTTCTCACCATTAAAGGTATAATTCCTACGTGTGCCCGTCTGTCGAATAATTGGGCAAACCGTGGAGAGTAAGGAGAGAATTTTTTGATAAAAAGGACAAGAGATCTGATTCCGTCTGTAACAGCTTTGATACTTTTCTGTTTCCTTTGCTTTGTTATTCCCGCAATATATCCTGACATGTTCGCCTACTCATCAAAAAAAATCGAAGTGACAATAACAGGAGGCATGTCTGCGGGGCAGGCCGCGAGGGTGCTGAAAGAGTCAGGCGTGGTTCGGGACGCGAATAAACTCATCAAATGGATGATCAAACTTGAAATCGACAGGACACTCAGACCTGGAACATACCTTATTGCCCCCGGTGATGAAATTTCTGTAGCAAACCAGCTTAAAGCAGCCAGGCCGGTGAGCCTCAACGTAATGATTATACCGGGGACAAGGTACAGTGCAATTAACGCCGCTCTGAAACTGCCTGAGGGTGATGACGGACTTTTAAGGGCCCTCTCCGATAAGGAGAATTTCCCTCCTGAACTTCATGATCTGCTGCCGGATGACCCAAAGGACAGAATAGTATTCTTACTGCCTGAAACTTATTCCCTGGCTCCTGGCAATAGTGTGGCAGTACAGACTGTACAGAGGGCTTCCAGGCTCTGGATGGAACGGGTAGGGAACCTCCTTCCGGAGAATGCAGACAAGAAATTTACGTCTCAGAGAGGGATACTTGCTTCCATAGTCGAGGGCGAGGCAAAAATAAAAGAGGAGCGCCCTATATTAGCCGGGATATTCTTAAACAGGATAGATAAATGGATGCCTCTCCAGTCCTGCGCGACAGTGATCTATTGCTGGGACGAACTGGGAATAAAAAAGAAGAGCCTTACATACAAAGATCTGGAGATCGATTCACCATACAATACGTACAGGAACAGCGGACTGCCTCCGGGACCTATATCAGTACCTTCAGAGGATTCGTGGTTAAGCGCACTGCAGCCTGCAAAGACAGACTACCTTTTTTTCTTTGCAACTCCGAAAGGAAACCACATATTCAGCGGGACATACGAGGAACATCTGAAAAAACAGAAGGAGATGACCGAGTGAAGCCGCAACTGAGCGTGATCTCGCTTAAGGTACCTCAAAAAGATATATACTATATCAGCTGGACTATAGACGCATGCGAAGGCCTTGGGCTCCTGAGAACAGACGACCCCAAAATGGGGGAGGTAACGGTCTTCACACCCTCAGAACTTTTGGGAGACATGCTGGGATGCATAGAAGGCCTGAAGAATGAGGGACTGGAGATAAATATAATCAATGTCAGCTGACCGACAGGAGAGAGAAAATGCAGGAAAAACAAATTGAAATTATCCGGCAGAAACTTGCAGAAACACATAAAAAAGGAGCCGTGCACGCTGACGTTTTTATTCAGGCCGGAACCGCACATTCGGCACACTATGAAGACGGAAGGATAGAAGAACTATCCTCATCCAACACAGACGGTTCAGGAGCAAGGATCATCGCGGGTGACAAAACATTTTATTCCCATTCCCCCGGCACCTCATTATCAGGCATATCACAGATCATTTCTGAAGCTGAGACCTCTGCATTCGGTACATCAGCCCTGAATACTGAAAAGGGAAAGGACCCCATCCTGATGATGGATGAACATATCTCGCCTCCGGAGATAGGTTATATGAAAGAGCTCGATCTTAAGATCAGGAAAAGTTCCAAATATGTAAGACAGGCAGCTTTCAGATACAGCATCTCAAAGAGGAATGTCCTGATAATTAGGTCAGACGGCATTTGCGCCGAGGACAGCAGGACATACTGCAGTTTTTCCGCACAGATAATAGCGGAAAAAGACGGAACACTTCAGACAGCCTCGGAGAGACGCTGCATGGCGGTTCCGCACCCTGATTTCTGGTCGGGTTCGGACCCGCAGAAGATCGCCTTCGCCGCGCTTGACAGAGCCCTTCTTATGCTTGAGGCAAAACCCTGCCCGGCAGGAAAGATGAAAGTCCTGCTGGCGGGAGAGGCCGGCGGCACAGTTATCCACGAAGCATGCGGACATGGGCTGGAAGCTGATATAGTAGAAAAGGACCATTCAATATACAGGGACAAGATTGGAGAAAAAGTGGCACATGATTCGGTGACTATGATAGATGACCCTATGATCCCGTGCCTCTACGGCTCATACAGATTTGATGACGAGGGAACTCCTGCCAGAAGAAACGTACTGATCGAAAATGGAGTATTAAAGGCTTATCTGACCGACATACTTTCTGCCGGTACGTCGGACCTTCCTCTTACAGGAAACGGCAGGAGGCAGTCATACAGGAACATCCCTGTGCCAAGGATGAGCAACACTTTTCTCGCTCCGGGTGATTCCAACTTTGAGTCGATGCTGGCTCAGACCGACAGCGGACTTCTGGTCAAAAAGATGGGGGGAGGGGAAGTTAACCCTACTACCGGGGATTTTGTCTTTTATGTCTCAGAAGCGTATATAATTAAAAAGGGTAAGGTATCACACCCTGTAAAGGGTGCAATACTAACGGGCAACGGACCCGATGTGCTGCAAAATATTATTTCACTGGGAAAAGACCTTTACATGGATCCCGGTGTCTGCGGAAAATCAGGACAGGGGGTACCTGTTACTGACGGACAGCCATCTATGCTGATCGAAGGGATAACTGTAGGAGGTAGTGAGGTCTGAGATGATCTTCGGAAAAAAGAGCAAGAGGGATGAAAAACCAGCTTTACGTCAGCCAAAAACAAAGACAAAACTGACAGACGGCGGGGCATGGACAAAGCTTGCTTACGTTGTCCTTGTGCTGATTTCCCTTTACCTTACAGCATCTTTTTACACTCCCTGGACCGGCACCCTGGGCCAGAGAGCCTCTTCAGCGATCATTGAAACGATCGGCGGATCCTCGATAATACCAATTCTTTTTGCACTATATTTCAGTATTTCAAAGCTCCTTTCAAGGAAGGTGCCTAATCTGATCAGGCAGTCTGCGGGCACCTTGCTTTTGTTTTTCACTGCATCCCTGCTTCTGGGTCTCAATACTATGACATCTGACCTCACAAACTATCCCATCTGGCTTTCTCCGGGAAATTTCGGTACTTCTTTTGCTGAACAGGCATTCTCCTTGCTTGGAGCATTTGGCACATTCATAGCAGGAGCTCTTTCTATATATATTTCAATGTTACTTTATAATATCCCCCTATTTTCTCATATAAAACTGCCCGGTTCATCGTTTTTTAATCTTTTCCGGAAGAAGGAAAAGGGCTCCGGTGGACATGCAGCGGAAAAGACATCCAGGGATGACGCGATCAATATTTCCGAATACGAAGGATCTGATTACTTCGGTCCGGCCGGAGAAGATATAGATCAGCCCCCGATAACTGTTACAGGGCTTGGCCTCCAGGGATCAGAAGAATCTGTATATTCCGGTGTGCAGATCCAGGACCCTGAATTCAACCTGGACGAAGACCCCTTATATGATGGAGTGGAGCAGGGAGTTTTTCCTCCGCCGATCGAAATATTCGGGAAAGAAGAATCTCATGAGGGAGAGATGGACGAAGAAAAATCCATGCCCCTGGGTGATAAGATAATAAAAGCCCTCAAACAGTTCAACATTGATGCCAGGCTGGCAGAGATCCTTGTCGGCCCGACTGTTATACAGTTCAGGATCCAACTTGCACCCGGCATCAAAGTCAATAAGGTCGCCGTGCTTTCAAATGACATCGCACTTGCCATGGCGGTGCCAAGTTTAAGGATAGAGGCTCCTATACCGGGAAAACCCTACGTAGGTATAGAGATCCCTAACCCCAGGCGCAGGGGCATCCCTCTCAGAACCATCATTGAAGACCCAGCCTATCAGGAGTCAGACGCAGCACTGCCTCTGCCGTTCGGAGTAGCAGTAAACGGTGATTCTGTCATCACAGGCCTTGAGGAACTTCCTCATCTTCTTGTTGCAGGAACGACAGGCTCCGGGAAAAGCGTTTTTATAAACTCATGTATTGTCGGTCTCTGTTCAATGCGGGCACCTGATGAACTCAGGATGATACTGGTCGACCCCAAGAGGGTCGAAATGGCTATATACGATAAGCTTCCACACCTTCTTACGCCTCCGGTGACTGACGCAAAAAAAGCTGTTCATGTCCTTGCATGGGCCATAAGAGAGATGGAATCCCGCTACACTATGTTCGCAAAGGCAAGGGTAAGGAATCTCGAAAATTTCAACAAAAAGGTCATACCCAAGGAGAGGCTCCCGCACATAGTAATAGTGGTAGATGAGCTTGCAGACCTTATGATGACGGCTCCAAAGGAAGTTGAAGAATACATATGCCGCCTCGCCCAGATGGCAAGAGCCACGGGCATTCATCTTATACTTGCTACACAGAGACCTTCTGTCAACGTTATTACTGGCCTTATCAAGGCGAACATACCGGCCAGGGTCGCCTTTACTCTTCCCAGTTCCGTCGATTCCAGGACGATAATAGACTGCTCAGGAGCAGAAAAACTGCTCGGAAAGGGAGATATGCTCTTCCTCTCGACCAGGCACCCAAAGCCTATAAGGATCCAGTCCCCATGGGTCGATGAACAGGTGCTTTGCGTCTGGCTCAACTACCTTGTAAATCTTTTCGGCCTTCCTGATTTTATTGAAATAGACAAACAGGGAAACGGTCCATCTGGCATAGACAACGCCGCTGCATTTGACGATGACCTTCTTGAAGATGCAGTGGATACTGTGATGTCAACAGGCATCGCATCTGCAAGCGGTCTTCAGCGGAGGCTCAGGGTAGGTTTTTCGAGGGCATCACGCCTGATAGACATGATGGAAATGATGGGTATCGTCGGTCCGGCAGACGGATCAAAGCCGCGTGAGATCCTTGTAGATGAGGATGAGGCACGGGATATGATAATAGATGCGAAAAATGGCTACTAATAAGGAAAGAGTGACAAAAAAAAAGAGCCGTTTACTAAACGGCTCTCTGGACTTTACCGGAACGGAGGCACTTCGTGCAGATATGAAGTTTACGGGACTCTCCGCCGCCCACATCAATGCGTACACTTTGAAGATTTATGAGCCAACGACGCCTTGTGTGACGGTTAGAATGGCTAACTGCATTTCCCGTCGTCGGTCCGCGACCGCAACAATCACATAACCTGGACATTTTTATTCCCCCCTTATACCTTGGAACATCCAACCTGTGCATTGTATCACAGTATATGAAAATCTTGCAACTAAAAGTATTGGAGGAAAATAGATGAACTTCAGCGAAAAAATGACGGAACTCGACAAAATATTGCGCAAGCTCGAAGGAGACTCCCTCCCTCTGGAAGATGCCCTTTCAGAATTTGAGAAGGGGATAGGGCTTGTAAGGGAATGCCGGGCTTATTTAGAAGAAGCAAAACAGAAGGTAGCCCTGCTGACCGATGACGGTGAAGTCCCATTCGACCCTCATAAGAAAGAGGATGCCTGATAATGGGCAAAACTGACGCGGACCTGAAGGTAAAAAAAGAACTTGATAAATACAGGGATCTTTTCGAAGAGTATCTCGATGTATCTTCAGAACTCAGAAACAGAGGCGTTCCGGAAAAGCTCCGGCAGGCAATGGACTATTCCCTTTTCGCAGGAGGAAAAAGGCTGCGCCCTGTACTCTGCCTTGCTGCCGCAGAAAGATGCGGATGTGATCTCCGTGATGCCCTTCCGCTGTCCCTTGGCTTTGAGATGCTCCACACAGCGACTCTGATCCATGACGACCTTCCATGTATGGATGATGACAACATGAGGAGAGGAAAACCCTCTAACCATGCTGTTTTTGGAGAAACTCTGGCTGTACTTGCCGGCGACGCACTGCTTGCTCTTTCCCTTGAATTCCCCCTCTGCCACAGCAAAAACATCGAACCTCACAAGCTCCTGAGGGCGATGCAGATATTCAGCAGCGCTATAGGACCGGCAGGCGTATGCGGAGGGCAGGTCCTTGACATTGACACGGCCCCTGCAGCCACTGACCCCGACTATGTAAGAAAAATAGCCTCGCTCAAGACCGGCACGTTGATAAGGGCAGCGGTAACAGCAGGCGCAGCACTTGGAACAGACGATGAAAATATCCTCAGCTGCTGCTACGAGTATGGAACACATATGGGTTCAGCATTCCAGATAATAGACGATATCCTCGATGTATCCGGCACTGCTGAAGAGCTTGGCAAAACGCCAGGAAAGGATGCTGACCAGGGAAAGATAACCCATGTCTCAGTATACGGGATGAAAATAGCCGCAAAAATGGCAGAAGAAGAAACAATGCTTGCAAAGAAATCTATACTGAAGATCCTGCCTGAGGATGACTTTCTTCCTGAATTCACGGAATACCTCCTGAGGCGGACCCATTAATTTAATAAGAAAATTATGACGCCATGCTAAGATAGTGGCAGACATCAATAAATCAGGCTTTCTGCCTGATCTCAATAATACAAACTTGGAGAGATTCTAAATGAGCATACTTGGATCGGCAAAGGATTTCAGAGGTCTCAATAGTCTCACCTACAGTGAATTGAATAAACTAAGCTGTGAGATAAGGGAAATGATACTTCATGTGACATTGAAGAACGGGGGGCACCTTGCCTCCTCACTGGGGGCTGTGGAGCTCACGGTAGCCCTATTAAGGGCATTCGACCCCGACAGGGATAAAATTATTTTTGACGTTGGACACCAATCATACGCTTATAAAATACTTACAAAGAGACTGGACCGCTTTCATACACTTAGAACCAAAGGAGGGATCGCCGGCTTTCCCCGGATGAGTGAAAGCCCCTACGATTTTTTCACGACTGGGCACAGCAGTACGTCCATTTCTGCCGCAATGGGGTATGCCAAGGCAAGGGACATAAGCAGCCTGAACCATGAAGTTGTAGCTGTGATAGGAGACGGAGCCCTTCTTAACGGGGTTACTTTCGAGGCTCTCAACTGTGTGGATAGCACCAAAACAAAGATAATAATCGTCCTTAATGACAACAAGATGTCCATAAACCCAAGGATAGGCGGCATGGCAGGACATCTGGCCCGCCTCTCTGTTAACCCGACGTACCTTAAGGTAAAAGATTTCATAAAGGACCAGTGTCATACATTGAAGCGCGGAGACGCACTGGAGGATGCCCTCAAAAAGATCAAGTCCAAACTTAAGTCGCTCCTTCTCCCGACAAACATATTTGAAGAACTCGGAATAAGCTATTGGGGGCCTTTTGACGGACATAACATCGAGGAGATGGAGGAAGTCTTCCGGCTTGCCAGACATTATAAAGAACCTGTTCTGATACATGTCCTCACGAAAAAAGGCAAGGGTTGCTGTGAAGCAGAGAACAACTCACCATTCTTCCATGGCATCGGTCCTAACACTCCTCTGGACGCAGCACAAAATCACAAACAGTCCCCATTGCCTTCATGGAGTGAAGTGATGTCCGGAATCCTGACAGATGCAGCCTGCAACGATCCGCGTATTGCTGTCTGCACTGCGGCTATGACAGACGGGACCAAGCTCAACGGTTTCGCAGAGAAATTTCCCGGCAGATTCTTCGATGTCGGAATTGCGGAGGAGCATATGCTGACCTTTGCTGCAGGCATGGCAGCCGGAGGCATGAAGCCAGCAGTTTGTGTTTACTCAACATTTCTTCAAAGAGCCGCAGATCAGGTAATGCATGATATATGCCTTCCAAAACTGCCCGTTCTTATTGGAATCGACAGGGCTGGGCTTGTCGGCGAGGATGGAGAGACCCACCATGGCCTGCTTGATGTGCCATGGTTAAGAGCACTGCCCGGAATCACTATTGCTGCGCCAAGAGACGCTGCTGATCTGAGGTTTTTTGTTAACGGCTGGCTGGAAAGGGGATCCCCGATGGCTGTCAGATACCCCAGGGGAAAGGCGCCAGAAGCCATTCCGGCTGAAGGCAGTCAGGAAAGGATCCCTGCCGGATGGGGAAAGATCGAGCTTATGGCCGGCGGAAAAAACGTCTGCCTTATCGGCGTAGGCAGCACCGTTGAGCTCATGCTGAAAACAGCTGAAAAACTCCGCGCAGAAGAAGGGATAACGCCCACTGTAGTCGACCTTAGGTTCATCAAGCCTTTGGACATTGGCGGCATTTCTGAAATACTTAAAGAGCATAGTATTGTTGTCACAGCTGAAGAAAATTTCCTCAACGGAGGATCCGGAAAGGCAATATCGGATCACGCATGCAACAACCATCCGAACTGCAGGGTCATCAACATAGGCGTACCGGACAGATTCATCTCGCATGCAGCAAGATCAGAGCAGTGGACCGAATGCGGACTTACACCGGAAAACATAATCAACGCCATTAAGAGATCAAAATGAAAAAAAAACTTGTCAGGCTTGATAAGCTGGTCGTAGACAAACAGATGGTCCTTTCACGTACCCTTGCCCAGAACTACATCGAAGAGGGAAGAATACAAGTAGACGGGATAACGATAAAGAAAACTGCATCGATGGTACCTTTTGATTGCAACATCAGCGTGGATGCTCCGGAGAAGGAATGGGTCAGCAGGGGAGCCCATAAGCTGATCAAGGCGCTGGACTACTTTGATATCGACCCTTCAGGTTTGACTTGCATCGACGTAGGTGCTTCAACAGGCGGGTTTACTGATGTACTCCTTTCCAGAGGGGCAAAGAAGGTATACGCTGTTGACGTCGGATATGGACAGCTAGCATGGAAGCTGAGAAACGACCCAAGGGTCGTCGTCATGGAAAGGACAAACGCACGCCATCTTACATCTGATATGATTGACAGCGAAAAAGTTGATATGGTCGTATCTGACGCCTCTTTCATCTCGTTGAAGCTTCTCCTGAAACCGCTTGAGGCATTAATAAGCAACGACAGTACGATGGTCGTTCTGGTCAAGCCTCAGTTCGAAGTGGGAAGGGAAAAAGTGGGTAGGGGAGTAGTCCACGACCCGCTGCTGCACGAGGAAACGCTGAAGGATCTCGCGTCATTTATTGAGAACGAGACAGAACTTGCGCTTTATAACGCTACTTATTCTCCGATAAGGGGACCGGAAGGCAACATAGAATTCCTGTTTCTTTTAGGGTCAAAGAGCAATACAATATTGAAACATGCTAATATAGACTTTATGAAGCTGGTCGAAGAGGCACACGAGGCTACGCAGTAAAGGCAGGGGATCATCAAATGAAGACAAATAACATCGGGCTTCTTTTCAACACCCAAAAACCGGAAGCAATAAACCTGGCCGCTAAACTCTATGCATGGGGCAGGGAAAGCGGGATCAATTTTATGCTTCCTCCCCATGAAGCTTCCGCGCTGAGCATACCTGAAACTCCCGACAATATCTGGAGGGAGGATGTTGAATTCGCAGTCATACTTGGCGGAGACGGCACTTTTCTGCGGGCTGCCAGATATACTTTCGGATACCCGATCCCCCTTTACGGGATCAATCTGGGAAGACTTGGCTTTCTGGCAACAGGAGATCCTGAATGTGCTAAGGAAGATATCACCTCGATACTTGAAAACAGCTTCACACTTCAGCAGAGACATCTGATTAAGGGTCTCGTCTGGAGGGGGGAGCGTGTTGTATATGAGCTTCACGCACTAAACGACCTTGTTATCTCAAAGGGAAACCTTGCAAGGGTGATCGACCTTGAAGTCAGGGTAGGGGATGAGATACTTTCACTCTTCCTTGCTGACGGGCTGATCCTCTCTACTCCGACCGGATCTACAGCTTATGCCCTTTCTGCAGGCGGCCCGATAGTCCCGCCCCATGTTCCATGTATGCTTCTTGCGCCTATATGCGCACATACACTTTACGCCCGTCCCGTAGTCCTCAGCGGCACGGACAGGGCGTATGTGACACCAAAAGGAGACAACAGGAACCTCATACTCACCCAGGACGGACAGCTATGTTACGAGCTGCTGCCCGATGACCATCTGGAAGCCATGCTGGATCCTGACATTCATATCAACATAATTCAGCTCAAGGACAGAAGCTACTACGACCTTCTCAGGGAGAAACTCCGCTGGGGATTCAACGGTATTACTGACGGAGGAGACTGATATTGATCGAAGAGATCCGTGTCCGCGGAGTCGGCGGCATCAGAGAGGCCGAATTATCACTCAAAGGCGGCTTCATAGTAATAACCGGAGAAAGCGGCTCAGGCAAGAGCAGCCTTGTGCGTGCAATGGAATTCATCGCCGGGAAACGTGCCCAGACGAACTACATTCATGCCCTGGAAGAATCCGCCGATGTTATTATGACTCTGTCAACCAACCAAATCCCGGGGCTTGATAAAGACTACCAGCCCCAGGACGGTACTCTCATCGTCAGACGTCAGTTCAGCCGGAACGGCAGAGGCAGAAGTTTTATTCAAAACAACCCTGTATCACTCAACCTGCTTTCTTCAGCAATGGAAAAAGAACTTGTCATCCAGAGCCAGTTTGCACAGCTTGGACTCATTGACTCTGCGATACAGCTTGACCTTGTTGATTCCTGCGGAGGAGAGATTCTCGATCAGGTAAAGAAAGAACTTGAGAGTACATTCTGCGAAACTATAGCCACAGAGCGCCGGATTGTCAGGCTGAAAAAAAGGCGTGAAGAGACAGAAGAACTCTACCAAGGCGCGGAAACCGTTCTGCATATGGTAAAAGCTCTGGAGATCCACGAAGAGAGCGAAAGAAAATGGGAAGCGGAGCTGAAAGAGCTCGAATCAAAGGAAACAACTAAAGAGGCGCTGGCTGCCATAAATGAAAGACTTTCAGGCGGGACCGCCTGCGGAGGGATAATAGAAGAACTTGAATCAATAGGCAGGGACATATACGAATCATCTCCTTCAAAGAAAGAAGACTGGAAGGAAAGCATCGAATCCATGCTCATCTCATCCCAGTCTGTAGCCAGAATGCTTCAAAAGGAGCTGCATGATCTCTCTGCGGAAGGAAATATAGAAGAAGCAAAAGAACGTCTTGAGAAAAAGATCGGCATGCTCAGAAAACTAAAGCGTTCACTTGATCTGGTCAACTGCAGGCAGCTCCTGGAATATGCCGGGAAGGCAAAGGATGAGATGGCCTGGCTGAAAGAAAGCCATGTTGAGCTGGAAGAGCTCGAAAAGGATGCAGCGGAAAAGAAAAAACGGACAAAAAACCTTGCTATAGAGCTTCGGAAATTGAGAAAAGCCGCGGCAGCTGAACTCGCTTCAAGAGTAAACAGACATCTCAGTGACCTTGCCATGGAACATGCCCTCTTTTCCATTGACATAGAGGAACAGGTTAAACTGCGTTCAAACGGCGCAGAAACAGTCTCTTTCAAACTAAGCATGCCTGACCAGCCCCCGCTGCCGGTCGGCAAAACAGCTTCCGGCGGAGAACTCAGCAGGATACTTATAGCACTTCAGCTTTCGCTGGGAGATGAACAGCTTCCCGGGACTCTTGTCTTTGATGAGGTAGAGGCAGGGCTTGGAGGAAGGACTGCGTTACTGGCAGGACATAAGCTGAGGGAGCTCTCCAAACGATGCAGGACGATACTCATAACCCATGAGGCCGCAATTGCTTCCATGGCAGATCAGCATTTCCTCGTAAAAAGAGACGGGGAAGAGACAAGTATCTTCATGATCAGAGATGAAGAGCGTGAAAAAGAAATAGCAAGGATGCTTGCCGGCGATGATAATTCCTATGAAGCGCTGGAGCATGCCCGATCCCTGCTAAGTACAAGTCAGAATGGATCAGCGCCGGAATGACA
>JBFXIQ010000034.1:7372-15567 GCA_050175815.1 Synergistaceae bacterium | reverse complement strand
GATAAAGTTACAGTTGCAGAAGCTCCCTACTGCAGGGCTGGGATGTTCGTCTGCAAAGATCTGTGGTACATAATGGACGTTATTTTTTGCGGCTAAGCTGGGAACTGAAGTGATTTTTTACATCTTGGCAGCCGCGGTGCCGGAAAGAGTAGACGGGGAAAGTGTTTATTGAACTGGAAAAAACTGACCCAAATGGCAGTGTTTTCTCTGACGGGCTGTGCCGTATACCGTAAACGGTCCGCCTCCTCCGCTTCGATATACTTTGGAGGTTCATATGCCGTAGATTCGAACTGGGATATAATAGTAGAGTTTCCTATCCACGAAAAAGCAGTTGCGGATGTGGAGACAGACCTGAATTATCTTCGTGAGATTCGTGAAAAGAGGCCGCTTTTGCAAAACGAGCTCTTCGAGGTATATAAAAAGCATATTTTGCAAGACTGTTAACTCCAGGAAAGGATTTCCTGAGATTAATTGGATCCCGGATTTACAATCTACTTATTATTTCCACCACGGAGGCGGATAAAATTTTAACTTCTAAGAGAGGTACGCACAAGGGCTTCACATTGCCTGAAATGCTTGTTGTCCTGTCGCTGATTGCGGTCCTTGCGGCAGTATTTTTGCTGCAATTGTCCCCAATGTTGAATAAGACCGATAAAGCTGCGGATGCAGCATCGTTAAAGACATTGAATTCTGCAACGAATCTTTACAAAACTTTGAACAACAGCACGTCCGGTGGGGACATTTTTGAGGGTCTTACAACGGACCCGGAACGATTGACAGCTCTTTTTGAAGAGGGATATATTGACAGGATTCCTGTCCCCAATGTTAAAAACAACTCTTTTTCATGGGACATCGCTGATCAAAAATGGACCATGACTTATACATCTGCACCGGAACCTGCTACAGACAGCCATGTTGTGACCGCGTCGGAAATCGTCATAGAGGAAAGCGGAGGACGTGCGGGTGTTATCACAGGCACATACAGTGGAGATGAAAAGGATATAGTAATTCCTGCGGAAATAAATGGGATCCCTGTTACATCTATTTACCAGGATGTGTTTAAAGATAAAGCTCTGACATCAGTAGTTATAGAAGAGGGCATCACGCGCATACACGCGAGGGCTTTCAAGGATAACGAACTAACAGAGATAATCTTGCCTAACAGTTTGACAAGAATAGATTGGGGAGCGTTTTCCGGGAACGATCTGACAAAAATCACTATCGGTCAGGGTGTTTATCTTGAAGGCAGTGTTTTCCCTTATCATTCTTCTTTTACAGCAGCATACAATGCAGGAGGAGCGGGCACATACGTATTAACCGGCGGGGTCTGGTTCAAACAATAAAATTCTTGCCGCTGTGCAACCTGCATTCCCGCAAACACCCTAAACGATATAGGTATCTAGAAAAGCACAAAACGTTGGTAAGAGTAATCATTGTTAAGAAAAAATCGCATTGTTGCTCGTTATGTCTTAAAATTTACACATAACGAGGGGGTGCTGTTTATGGCAATTGTTCATCAAACAGATAAGCGTTCGGGGATTACATACGCATATAATGCCGAGGGGAACCGTTCATAAAAAAGAATTCGGAACGATATGATTAGTCGGGAAGGCTCTGATTTACAGCCTCCCGACTAATTTTTTAGAGTATCATTTCACATATCAATAAAACAGGTCATTCTAAAAATATGGCGGAGAGGGTGGGATTTGAACCCACGTGACAGCTCAGCACCGCCAAGACGATTTCGAGTCGCCCGCCTTCGACCACTCGGCCACCCCTCCGTTGAATATAAAAAAAACAGTTTGTCTGGATCGATACAAAATGGCGGAGAGGAAGGGATTTGAACCCTTGGAACGGGGATAAGCCGTTCACTCACTTTCCAGGCGAGCGCCTTCGACCACTCAGCCACCTCTCCGCGTGCATCGCATCAATTGCCTATAACAAACTGACGGAGCGCATTATAGCTTATTCCATAGCGAATGTCAAAATGGATCAGACCCTTCCTGTTCGCCTTGTTTGGAAAAAAATCCGGAGCAATTCAGCACACTCTTCTTTCAATATTCCTGACCGGACAATGCACCTGTGGTACATTCTTGGATCTCTGAGAATATCATAAAGCGAACCGACAGCTCCGGCCTTAGGGTCACTTGCGCCGTAAACGAGTGTTCCTAGCCTTGACTGTATCATGGCGCCTGAACACATAACACAAGGCTCGAGAGTTACGTAGAGCGTGCAGTCGTCAAACCGCCAGTTTTTGAGCACTTTTGAAGCCTCCTGCATCGCAACGATCTCTGCGTGTCCAAGCGGAGAACCTTCCAGCGACCTGATGTTGGATCCCCTTCCTATGATCTCACCGTTTCTCACCATTACAGCTCCGACAGGGATCTCGTCATTTTTCAGAGCATTTTCCGCCTCTATTAAAGCTTCTCTCATATAAAGAGAGTCGTCCATCGGTGACAGCTCCATTCTGAATGTGCTATACTTCCTCTGTTCCGGATCTTGTGCCTGTAGCTCAGCTGGATAGAGTGTCAGCCTCCGGAGCTGAAGGTCTCGGGTTCGAATCCCGACAGGCACGCCATTTACATAGATTATGCTATCATATATTGATGAAAAGCGAGTGTTTTTTGCAGGGTGTCCAGTCCTATGCGGCGAAAGCCCGTGAACCCCGTCAGGTCCGGAAGGAAGCAGCGGTAAGCGGAATCTTTTGGGTGCCATGGGGTCACTGGACTCCCTGCAGAAAACACTCTTTTCGTAATGACCATCCTTAATAAGCCGGAGGCTGATACCATGGATACTCAACCTTCAGGATATCTTCCAATGAAGGAAAGACCGAAGCCTGGAGACAAACTTATCTTTATACCTGTCTATATTGCGCCTGTCGAGATACTGGAAAGAAGCCTCATGCACGGCCCCAGGTATATTTATCAGGTGGTGATCGTCGACGGATACAATGGTAAGACGACGCTTGTAGACAAGAAAGCTTTGCCTCCGGAAACAGATTTTGTTCCTGAGTCAGATGAAGAGGAGCGCCTTGATCTTAAGATATCTCCTGCCCTTGCCAAGGAGCTTGCTGAATATGGAGCGATACCATCTGATTTTCAGAGTTGGAAAAAGATCATCAGAAACAGGAACGTTTCAGTGAACGAGAGGTCGATGAAGCTCGCATGGAGGATCTGCGCTGTACGGGACAAGGAAATACTTGATACGTTCACCGGGGAGACGATCCGGTCCGCGGGCCTGGCAGGAATGCTTTTCAGCTAAGTTGCTTTTTAAGTTGCTTTTTAAGCTTGCAAAAATAAATATCCCCATGTTATACTGGGGAGCGGTACATAACACACAGGTGCGGATCGCAAGAATGTTGCCCGAGAGGGTTTTTTTGCGGGATGAAGTGCCCGGAGGAAAAAACAGGAGGGATACACATGGGAGTAGTAAGTATGAAACAGCTGCTTGAGTGCGGTGTTCATTTCGGACATCAGACCAGGCGCTGGAACCCGAAGATGAAGCCATTCATCTTCACGGAGCGCAACGGCATCTACATCATCGACCTTCAGAAGACGGTCAAGGGACTTGAGAAAGCCTATGACTTCGTCCGCGAAGTATCAAAGTCAGGCGGCACGCTTCTTTTTGTCGGAACAAAGCGCCAGGCGCAGGATCCGATCAGAGAAGAGGCACTCAAGGCCGGACAGTATTACATCAACCAGCGCTGGCTGGGCGGTCTTCTCACCAACTTTGCGACGATCCGCCGCAGGGTGACCCGCATGGTTGAACTTCAGGAAATGGAAGCAAACGGCTCGATCAATAAATACCCCAAAAAAGAGATCATTCAGCTCCGCAAGGAAAGAGACAAGCTTGAGAAATATCTTTCCGGCATTAAGGATATGAAGGACATCCCCGATGCACTATTCATCATTGACCCGCGTCGTGAAACGATCGCAGTGCTCGAGGCCCACAAGCTTGGCATCCCCGTTATCTCGATCGTAGACACTAACTGCGACCCCGATGTGATCGATTACCCGATCCCCGGAAATGACGATGCTATCCGCGCGATAGAACTGGTAGTCGGGCTCATGGCCAACGCCTTCATCGAAGGACGTCAGGGACAGGATTCAAGGGTCGAAAGCTCAGTGCAGGAAGAAGAGATCGAGGAAGTAAAGGAAGCTGCCGTTATCCCTGAAGAGCTTGATGCAGTAGTTGAGGAGATCGACAAGGAAGCAGTAAAGGCAATTGAGGAGCAGAAAGGCTGGAAGGAGACTAACTAACAATGGCAGACATCACAGCAGGACTTGTATCTGAACTTCGTGCACGTACATCGGTTGGTATGATGGACTGCAAAAAGGCACTCGTTGAGTGCTGCGGCGATATAGATAAGGCAGTGGACTTCCTTCGTGAGAAGGGACTTGCCAAAGCGGCAAAGAAGGCAGAACGCAACGCAGCTCAGGGTATGATCTTCAGTTATATCCACAGCAACGCAAAACTTGGCGTTCTTGTAGAACTCAACTGCGAGACAGACTTTGTGGCCCGTACAGAAGAGTTCCAGCATCTCGGCCACGAGATCGCAATGCAGATCGCAGCCGCGAACCCCGGGTTTATCGTGCCTGAAGATGTACCCGAGTGCGTAGTGAACCACGAGATAGAAGTCATCAAGGCACAGGCTCTTGAAGAGGGCAAGCCCGAAAAGATGCTCGACAAGATAGCAGAAGGCCGCATCAACAAGTTCTACGAAGAGAACTGCCTGATGGAGCAGAAGTACATCCGTGATCCCGACAAGAAGGTCAAGGATCTCGTTATCGAGAACATAGCTAAAATAGGAGAAAACATTAAAGTAGGACGCTTCTCCCGTTTTATCATCGAAGGATAAAAAGATTCATAAAAAGAGCGAGGGAGAATCCCTCGCTCTTTTTATGACCGAGGACCAGTGTATTTAAAAAAATATAAACAAGGAGTGTGCCCTGATGGATCGAAAATATAATCGTGTTTTGCTTAAACTCTCGGGAGAGATACTTGCAGGTGACGCGCATTTTGGACTGGACTACGAAGCTATCAGGGGGATATGCGAAGAGATAGTAGAGGTAGCAAGAGAAGGTGTCGCCATCTCAATGGTAGTCGGTGGCGGAAACATCATTCGCGGTGCGCAGACAGTAAGTGTTGAGAGGGCTCAGGCCGATTATATGGGAATGTTGGGCACAGTCATTAACGCACTTGCACTCCAGGATGCCCTTGAGCGTCTTGGTCAGCCGACAAGGGTCCAGTCTGCAATTGAAATGAAACAGGTGGCCGAAACGGTTATCCGCAGGAGGGCGATCCGCCATCTGGAAAAGGGAAGGATCGTCATTTTTGCCGCAGGAACAGGTTCCCCCTATTTTTCGACAGACACTACGGCGGCACTGAGGGCTTCTGAGATAGGAGCCGAATGTCTTATAAAGGCAACAAAGGTAGATGGTATTTACGACAAAGATCCAGAGAAATATCCCGATGCTAAGCGCCTTGCAAAACTTACCTACATGGATGCGCTGAGGATGCAGCTTAAAGTCATGGATGCCGCGGCTTTCTCGCTCTGCCAGGAAAACAAGATCCCAATAATCGTTTTTGATGTTCATAAAAAAGGCAATCTCAGAAAACTCCTTATCGAAGGACAGGACATAGGATCGACAGTAAGCGACTGATCCCGGAAGATTTGCTAAAATCTTAAAAACAATTGCAGTACCCAATAAAATCGCACATTTTGAATGAGATTTGGTATATACTATTGCTCAGGCCGGATGACATGGGTCAGGTTCATGATCCATGAGGTCTTAAATGTTTATCGGCTGCCTGCAGAAACGGCATATTAATCTTATAAGGAGTGATCTGCGTGCCTCAAAATTTGATGAAAGACTTAATGACCCGCAGTGAAAAGACGCTGGAATTCCTTAAGGGGACTCTCCAGGGAATAAGGACTGGAAGGGCTCACCCTGCCCTTGTAGAAGACATAAAGGTCGACTACTTCGGAACAGCGACGCCCATTAAGAACATGGGAACTGTAAGCGTTCCGGAAGCACGTCAGATCATGATCAACCCTTGGGACAAAACTGCCATGAAAGCGATCGAAAAGGCGATCCAGGCTTCTCCCCTGGGAATAAACCCCCAGAACGACGGAGAGACCATACGCCTTAACCTGCCCGAACTTACGCAGGCCCGTCGCGTTGAACTGACCAAGATAGTCAACAAATCTGCTGAAGAAGCAAGGATAGCTATCCGCAACGTCCGCAGGGATGTCATAGACTCTCTTAAGAAAATGGAGAAAGATAGTGAGATAACCGAGGACGACCTGAAGAAGTACCAGAAGGAAGCTCAGGACCACACAGACGCATTTATCAAGAAGGTCGATGCGATGCTGGCTGATAAAGAAAAAGAAATAATGGAAAAATAGCATTACAAAAATAAGGCATATTTAGGGAGGCACTGCCTAGGCAGTGCCTCCCTGTGTTATATTATTCAAATGATGACAGAGACAGAGTTCCTCAGGAAAATTGCAGAGATCGGCGGGAAAGCCTATGTCGTAGGAGGATGGGTGCGGGACAGGCTGATGCGGTGTTGCCCGCACGACAGGGACTATGTGCTTTGCGGACTTGACGAAGGGGCATTTTTAAAAGCGTTTCCACAGGCTGTAAAGGCGGGAAGTTCCTTCCCGGTATTTATTCTCATTATAGACGGAGAACCATGCGACGTTGCCATGGCACGGACCGAGAAGAAAAAAGGCATCGGTTATAAGGGTTTTGCGGTCGAATACGGCCCTGCCGTTACGATAGAAGAGGATCTTTTCAGGCGGGATACGACCATAAACAGCATGGCATGGTTGCCGGAAGAGGATAAGCTGATAGACCCTTTTGGCGGACAGGCTGACATCAAGGCAAAGATTATAAGGGCTACCTCTTATCACTTCTGTGAAGATCCGGTAAGGGCTCTACGTGCAGCCAGGCAGGCCGCCGAGTTTGATTTCACGATAGAAAAAAATACCCTTGAGATGATGGGCAAATGCGGGCATGAGCTTTCCAAAGAACCGAAGGAAAGGATCTTCGGTGAATTGGAGAGGGCGATGCTTTGCATCAGACCCTCCATATTCTTCTCAATGCTGGCTGAGGCAGGTATCCTTGGCGCAGTTATTCCTCCCCTTGATGAGATTTGGAAGATTCAGTCCGAAAAGAGTGGCAAAGACTTTGATCGTTTGATGAGCATTCTTGATAAGACTGCTGTTCTGAGCGAAAGACCCGAGGTCAGGTTTGCTGCACTTGTCAGATCTGTTGCTACATCTCTTGAGTGCCCTGAAGGACTGTTGGATAAGGTCGATCGAGCGATCAGACTGCCGAAAGTATGGCAAAGGTGTGCTGTGTTCGCATCCCTGCACCTGCCTGGTCCCGCAACAGGGAAAGCCCCTGCTGTCGTCGTGGATACTCTTATTAAACTTCAAAATCACCCCATAGGGATTGACGGATGCATAGCCATAACAAAAGCCGAGGGGACTATAGACTCTTATCCATTCCTTGAGAACAGCGAGTTTTATATTGAGATAATGAAAAAAGCCCGCGCAGAACTCCCGGCCGGAATAGAAGGAAAGGCCAGAGGAGAATGGATAAGAGCCAGGCAAATCGAGGAAATTGGGAGAATCTGCCGGAAATAACATCCGGCGGCAAGCGTAGGCAAGCAGTTGGCAAGCAGTCGTTAAGGCAGGAGCGGGGAATTGCGGCGTGGGTCATGCCGCGGAGAATTCGCGAAGTTCATCGCTGGAGAATTTGCAACGCTTTGCGATGCTCGCGTTGCTGAGAATTGCGGCCAAAGGCCGCGGAGTTTCAAAACCGCTGTCGATCCCGGCACTGGCCTAACTTTCCGTCGTTCCCGAATGCTTAAATCGGGAATCCAGCGGCTTGAGCTTTAGAACCCATAAAGCTAGTCATAGACTAAATCCAAAGACACCATCTCCCCCGATGATCGCATTCGGGGGAGATGGTGTCTTTAGGGTATTTTTTTGAAAGTGTCAAAATCGTTTAGTGATGCCCAATTGTTTAGCTGTGTCAATGAATTATCCGCCTGACGGAGTCAGGCAAATTCTCCGCGATGCGAAGCGAGCAAATTCTCCAGCGTCAACTGTAGCGAATTCTCCGCAGCCCCGAAGCTGCAATTCCCCGAACTTGCCCCTACGATCGTTTGACTATCGTTTG
>JBFXIQ010000034.1:0-7272 GCA_050175815.1 Synergistaceae bacterium | reverse complement strand
CCTACAAAGCTTTTAAAAAATCTTTCAGGCGCCCCATCCCCTCGCGTATATTCTCCATCGAGCATGCATAGGAGAACCTTACAAAGCCGGGGGCGAAGAAAGCGGCGCCGGGAACTGCCGCAACAAATTTTTCCTCAAGAAGCTTTTCGCAGAACTTAATATCGTCGGGGATAGGGCTCTCTCTCACATCGATGAAGATGTAGAAGGCTCCCTCGGGGTCCCTGACCTTAACATAGGGCATATCCCTCACAAGACCTAAGATGACTTTGCGGCGTTCTTCAAAAGCCTCGCGCATCTTCTCAACATCCGGGTCGGCATCCTTAACGGCTCCCCAGGCTGCCCACTGGGCTATAGATGATGCATTGGAGGTAAGGTGTGTCTGCAGCGTGTTCATCTTGGCAATAAGAGGTTTGGGTGCAAGCGCGTAGCCGATACGCCAGCCGGTCATCGCATAGGCCTTGCTTGCGCCGTTTATGATGACGACCTTGTCTCTTAGGTCCGGTGCCACGTTGAGGATGTTGACATGTTTCGCAGGGGCGTAGACCAGTCTCTCGTATATCTCGTCGAAGATTATCCAGAGATCCTTTTCTCTTGCCACATCGGCTATCATTTTCAGTGTCTCTTCGTTATATATGGCGCCTGATGGATTTGAGGGCGAGTTTATTATCATACCTACAGTCTTATCGCTCAGGACGGCCTCAATGGCTTCCTTTGTGGGGATAAGGTCTGTCTTGAGGGTGTCGACAATTACATCTTTCCCTCCGGCCAGATGTATCTGCTCAACATAGCTGACCCATGCAGGTGAGAAAAGGAGGACCTCATCGCCCGGATCTACGAGCATCTGGAGCGCCTCGTAGAGGAGCGGTTTTGCTCCGGGAGCTACGAGCACTTCGTCAGGAGTGTATTCGAGGCCAAAACGTCTCTTGTAGTAGTTGCAGACCTCCTTGCGCAGTTCAATTATTCCGGAGTTAAGTGTGTAGTGCGATTCACCGCGGTTGATAGCGTCTATTGCGGCTTTTGATGCGCATTCAGGAGAATTGAAATCAGGTTCTCCTAGGCTGAATGATATTATGGGTTTGCCTTCCGCTTTCATCGTCTTTGCCTTGGCTGAGATGCTTAAAGTGGCTGAAGGCTGGATCTCAAGAATTCTTTTTGACATTTTCATGACATTTCCCCCTCTTTCATATTCCTGCTTATTTGAAATTATACCTTAGGCTTTTTTTGCGTCAATCAAGCCCTCTTTCGAATAGGTAAATATACATAATTAATTGGTTTGAGGGCAGCCTGATATGATGATACAATTAACTTACCAGCAATTGTTATATCCACATCAGTTCGAATGGAGGAGTTGCTATGGAGGTACGTTTTCTTACGCGCAATGTGGAACTGCCGGCAGAGGTCAGAGAATATATGGAAAAGAAGGTCGGTAAGATCGAAAAATTCTTTGACAAGATCATTGACACGCAGGTTGCGTTGAACTTCAAGCGCGGGATGAATGTAGTTGAGATAACCTCCAACGTAAATGGGGTAGTAATGAGGGGCGAAGACTACGCGCCTGACCTCAGGAAGGCTTTTGACAAAGCACTGAAGAATATTGAGCGCCAGGTCAAGAGGCATAAGGGATATCTTACAGACAAGGCAAGGATGAAGGTGCAGGATTTCTCATTTGACATAGATCCCGAACTCTTGCCCGCATATGCTGATAAGGAAGAGATGCCGCGCGAGATAGTAAAGACGAAGAAGTTCAACGTTGAAGTCATGACTCCTATTGAGGCGACGATGCAGATGGACCTCCTCGGACACAGTTTCTTTATTTTCAAGAACGACCAGTCCGGAGGGATAAATGTCGTCTACCGCAGGGAGGAAGGCGGATACGGCCTGTTGGAGCCCAAGTGATCTCCGGCCGACTGCAGAGCGGATCCTGCTGCAGCATCTAAAGTTTTATTTGTAGCGGGAGTGATCAGTTGTAATATAGAGGGGCCGAAAGGCCCCTTTTTATATAAACCTTAAATAGAGACAAAAGGTGATCATAGACATATGTCAGATAAAATTATTAACTCTTTAAACCCCAAACAAAAAGAAGCTGTTGTTTACTGTGACGGACATGAACTTGTCCTTGCCGGAGCTGGCAGCGGCAAGACACGAGTCCTCACTTCAAAGATAGCTTATCTGATAGGCACAAAGAAGGTCGCACCCTGGAGGATCCTTGCACTTACCTTTACAAACAAGGCTGCTAAGGAGATGAAGACAAGGGTAGAAAGTCTTCTTGGCTCAGACCTCAGAGGGATGGAGGTCTCCACCTTCCACGCATACGGGCTTCGCTTTCTCCACAGGTATCCCGATGCACTGATGAGGCTTGGGTATCCGAAGAGCTTTGTCATCTTCGACAGGGGTGATACAAGGAACGTTGTAAAAAAAGTTTTGAACCAGCTTGACATCGATCCGCGGATAATGGACGCCGGAGGTGCTATAGAACTTATATCAAGGGTCAAGACGGAGTCAAATCCGGTAACGAGGGAACCTGCAATACAGACCAGATGGCTTCCCCTCTACGAAAAATACCGGCAGTATCTGATCTCCCAGGGGGCACTGGATTTTGACGATCTCATGGTGCTTCCCCTGCATATACTTGCAACAGACAAGGAAGTGCGCGAGCGTGAGCGCTCACGTCTTGACTGGATACTCGTTGACGAATATCAGGATGTCAACAGGCCCCAGTACCTGCTTTTGCGCTGCCTCGTTGATTCCGGAAGAAAAATAATGGTGGTCGGCGATCCCGATCAGTCGATATATGGTTGGCGCGGGGCGGACATGAGTATGATAATGAACTTTGCCAACGATTTCAAAGGTGCGAAGATAGTGGTCCTTGACCAGAACTACCGCTCGACCGGAAAGATACTTGAGGGTGCGAACGGAGTTATACAGAAGAACTCTGACAGGCATCCCAAGGATCTCTGGACAGCAGCGCCGAGGGGCGAGTTCATAAGCATTTACAGGTCCCGTACCGATCAGGATGAGGCAGTATGGATAGCCGATCACATAGAGGGCCTCAGGGACGACGGGTACAGGTACTGTGAGATGGCAGTACTTTACAGGATGAACGCTCTAAGCCGAGGCATCGAACAGACGCTTTTAGAGAAAGGGATCCCGTACAGGGTGATCAGGGGGCTTGCCTTCTACGAAAGGCTGGAAGTCAAGGATGTCCTTTCGATGCTGCGTCTTGCAGTTAATCCAAGGGACAGCGTATCACTTGCCAGGGTCGCAAACGTTCCTGTACGCGGGGTCGGAAAGAAGAGCGTCGAGATACTTTCAGAACAGCTGCAAATGACAGCCGGTTTGGATCCCTCAGCTGTCTGGAGTGAGATGGTAAAGACAGGCGGGGGACTGAAGGGCAAATCAGGTAATGGCACAAAGGAACTGGCGAAGAACATGCTGGAGATACTGGGGCACTCTTCCGATGTCCATGAGGCTGTGAGAACTGTCCTCTACTCCCAGGGCTACGAAGAATACTTAAAGGCCAACTATCCCGAAGACTGGGAAGAGAGGGTGGAGAACGTTCTGGAAATCCTCTCTCTTGTACCGGAGGACGGAGACATTGCGCAGGTGCTGACAGAAATTCCACTCTTTACGGATCAGGATACACAGGATGACATGGAGGACAGAGTCAACCTTCTTACACTCCATGCGGCAAAGGGGCTTGAATTCCCGGTAGTCTTTATAACAGGCATGGAGGAAGGGATATTCCCAAGCGCACGTGCTGTCGAAGGAGAGAGCGACCTCTCAGAGGAACGAAGGCTCTGCTACGTCGGCATGACCAGAGCCAAGGAACGGCTTTACATGAGCGGTTCGTCATCAAGGCTGCTCTTCGGAGGAGTACAGAGGAACAGAACATCAAGGTTCATCGGAGAGATCCCAAAGAGCTCGACAGAGATAAAAGACGATACAGCCGGAGGCGGTTATTTTGCTGACAGTAGGACTGACAGGAGACGTTGGCGCTGGTAAGAGCACACTCTCAGGGGTGTGGAAAGAGATGGGCGCGACAGTCATCGATGCAGACAGGGTCGCCCGTGATATGTGGGAACTTCCCGATGTTCAGAAAAAGGCCGCTGAAAGATGGGGCAGTGATTTTTTCGAGGGTGATCAGAAGTCCGTTTTTGCAAAAATAGCTGCAAAGATATTTTCTGAAGAGGAAGAGTATGAGTTTGTATCAGATCTTCTGCATCCTGCAACTATCGCGGCTATAGAAGACATCGTAAGGAATGCCGAAGGCTGGGTCGTTGTCGAGATCCCGCTGCTTTTTGAATGCGGGCGTCCCGAATGGATGGATTTTGTGGTATTCGTTTCGGCGTCCGCAGAAAAGCGTGTTGAACGCAACGCATCAAGGGGATGGGATGCCGCTGAGATAAAAAGGCGCGAGAGCAGGCTTATGCCGAGGGATGAAAAGATCAGGAAGTCAGACTGGGTCCTGGAGAACTCCGGCTCGAAAGAAGAATGGGAAACCAAGGCCAGGGAGCTCGGGAAGATCTTCTTGGAGAAGGAAAGATCTTCTAGATCATAATATCCTCGAACCGGCCTATCACAGACCTCTTTTCAAGGGAATAAAGCACAGCTGCACCGATAGCGGCACCGGGCACACTGCTTACGAGGAAAGAGAAGGCAAAGAAAGCAAAGCTCGCAGATGCTCCTGTCAGAGGAGCAACGATGGCTGCGCTGACCCATGCACCGATGATACCTGTCCCGACAGGTTCAGCCATAGCAGAAAAAAGTTTATGCCTCCCATTCAGCGATCGCCCCGCCATTCCGACAAGGAGTGCCCCGAACATGCTTCCGGGAAATGCGAAAAGGCTGCCTGTGCCGATCAGGTTTCTTATCAGACTTGTAGTGAACGCTGCTCCCACAGCCCAGAATGGACCAAGTAAAACACCCGCGATAACGTTTATGGAATGCTGGAAAGGAAAGCATCTGGTTGGTCCCACAGGAATGGAGACAAAGGAGAGAGCTACTCCCGCACCTGCCAGAATCCCCGCAGCGAGTGCCTTTTTGAAGATAGCTTTTTTCAATGTTTCATTTTTGTTCATTCTGTACACCTCTATAATGTAACTTTGCATTTTACTGTCTGGCTTATTGTTCTGGCGAAGCTTCTTGGAACCGGAGCAGGCTTAGGTGAGCCTGCATATTTTATCATAGAGAGGGTTATAATGACAGTAATTTTCAGCCGCCTACCCCTCCCTTAATGTATAATTGCCCAATAGTCAGCCTTTTCACGGGAGTTGTTTTTATTGAAAACGATAGTTCTGCCTGATCTGACCATTGAGACAGAGTGTGATCTCGATATAACTATGATGGTGCTTGGCGGCAGGAAGCCCTCTGCCGACTGGATGAGATCCCTTAATTTTTATAAGAACCTGTGGGCAGTGGACAGCGGCATAGATCCCTGCTTTGAAGCTGGTATCCTGCCGGATAAACTTGTGGGAGACGGAGACAGCGCCTCTCCCGAAGCCTGGCAGTGGGCCGTGGATAATGGCGTAGACGTTTCAAAATTCAACAGGGACAAGGATCTTACAGACTTTCAGATCGCCCTTGATCTTTTGTCCGGGAAAGGCTGGGAAAAACAGAAGGCTCTCTTCATTACTGGAGGGTTGGCAGGCAGGTTTGACCACCTCTGGGCTACTGTCATTTCTTTTCTTAACTGCGGCGAAAATATCAGGTCTTTTGGGATGGCTGACGAGATCGAGGGAATGATCTTCCTGAGTGGGCCTGAAAAACTGAAGATCGATTTTAAGAGATCACCTGGCGCAATTTCACTTATACCCTTCACCGGCGAAAGCAGGGGGGTCTCAATAAAAGGAGTCAGGTGGCCTCTTGAGGATGTCTGCCTTAAGTTTGGGAAACCTTACAGTGTCAGCAACAGGCTTGCAGATGGAAAACAAGCGGAGGTCTCCGTCAAAGAGGGAACTGTCGGAGTATACTGGGTCTGGGAAATTTAAAGATATGCGTAATTTATGAGACAGTGCAATTTGTCAGTCATGATAAAATACTTTCTGTTAGATTTTGGATCGATAGGGATGTGATCGGCAGTGTTTTTTGGAGGCGGAAATATTACAGCACGTCTGGCTGAACTTCTTCTCAGCCTGCCTGCAGTGCTTTGGGCTATAACTTTTCATGAATTTTGTCACGGCTATGCTGCTATGAAACTTGGGGACCCCACTGCGAAGATGGACGGAAGGCTCAGTCTGAATCCTATGCACCACCTGGACCCTATTGGAGCGCTCTGTCTTCTTCTCTTCAGATTTGGATGGGCTAAACCTGTGCCTATCAACCCCGGGTATTTTAAGAATCCGAGAAGGGACATGGCAATCGTCAGCCTGGCTGGGGCAGCCGGGAACATACTTACAGCATTTGTTTGTGCACAGCTTGTGAAGATTTTTCCAGCGCTCTTCCAGACATATGCGGCGCAGCAGTTTATCCTGATAATGATATACATGAACGTGGGGCTTGCTGCATTCAACCTTTTGCCCATCCCTCCGCTTGACGGGTCGCGTGTCCTTTATGTCATGCTTCCTTATAAATATTTGAATGTCTACTACACATTGGAAAGGTACGGGATGTTCGTCATTGTAGCGCTGATGATACTGGGAGTGATCCCTGTGCTGATGAGCCCGATAATGAGCCTTATCCTGAATATAATACTCTAGGTGGTAAAAATGAATATTCTGCTGACAAACGATGACGGAGTTTACTCGATAGGGATACAGACGCTTGCCAAAAACCTTACCGAGGCGGGACACAATGTCCTCCTTGTCGCTCCGGACAGGGAAAGGAGCGGCTGCGGTCACGCGATGACGATGGACAGGCCGGTGCACATACGCAACGTGAACAGGCTCTTTCTCTCTGCAGATTTTGAGGCAAAGGCATGCGACGGGACCCCGACAGACTGTGTCATAATGGCTATAGACGCGATGGGATTTGTACCTGACATGGTGATATCGGGGATAAACCAGGGACCAAATCTGGGCGATGACCTTACTTATTCAGGAACAGTCTGCGCGGCAATGGAAGGTGTCATTTTCGGATACCCTTCGATAGCTGTATCTCTTGTCATGAGCTCAAAGGACAAGGAACTCCGCAACGAAACTGCAGCAGAAATTTTGATGGCACTGCTTGACTGGACAAAGGATTCTCCTATCCCAGGGGGGGTGCTTTTCAACGTGAACGTACCCAATATCCCGATATCCGAGATAAAAGGGGTGCTTGTTACAAGGAAGGGCGTAC
>JBFXIQ010000033.1:0-15936 GCA_050175815.1 Synergistaceae bacterium | reverse complement strand
ACACCCTTATTACGATATTATTGTAATGCAATACGGCTCAAATTACACTCGCCGTATGTCATAAGTAGAGGTTACTGCTTCATCCAAAGAAATTTTTACGTGGTAGAATTTAACTTTTCAATCAACGTCAGCGATATTTCATTTTCATTTTCATGTTGTGTTGTTGATCAGCGATATTGTCTTATCATCGCAAGAAGGTCAAAACCACAAAAGTTTCGCTTCGTCTTGCTTTTGATATACTTAATTTCTGCTAAAGCAACGAACATCAAGGTTTGACAACGATGTTCCAATGATCACCCGCCTTATTATACTCTGTTTTTTTATGAACAGAAGTGAGCAAAACCATAATTATGGGATAAAAATAGTGAAATCCTGCACAACATTATGGAATATATGTTAAAATTTTGACATTGGGGAAGGCCAGCATTCTCAGTATTGAGTTGTTGGTCTTAGAAATCGTAATAATAACATCAGGAGGGATTTTGTGTGAAAGTACTTCAGTTAAGAACGGAAAAATGCGTACAGTGCGGAGAATGCATGTCCGCATGTTCCAAAGCGTGGTTTAAAGAAGATAATCCTTCTCTTTCCAGGATCAAGGTCGAAAACAAAGCTACTTATTCTAACATCAATGTCTGCAATCAGTGCGGCGCGTGTATCGAGGTCTGCCCTACAAAGGCACTTGAACGTGACGCAAACGGGATCGTGCAGGTACGCAAGGACAAGTGCACATCCTGTCTTATGTGTGTGGGTTTCTGCCCTTCCGCGAGCATGTTGTTTAACGGCGCAAAACAGACCGAACCTTTCAAATGCATTTCATGCGGTATCTGTGCCAAGGCATGTCCCACAGGAGCGCTTGAGCTCCTTACCACACCGGAATCAAAGTAAGAAGGAGTGACAAAAATGGATATGAAAGAGATGAAGCTTTTATCGGAATGGTCATACGAACCTGCGAAGATCCACAGGGGTTACGCAGGAGAAACTCTTTACGTAGGACTTGGAAATAAAGACGGAAACTACAAGTTTGAAAAACGTCCCGTTTCAGAGGACATGATCGAAAAATTCACAGGCGGACGCGGCTTCGGACTCAAACTGCTCTGGGACGCAGTAAAAGAGACTACAAAGTGGGATGACCCTGAAAACGAGCTCGTCGTAGCAGGCGGTCCCTTCTGCGGTATCACTCAGTATCCCGGCACAGGAAAATCCTACACTGTATTCCTCTCCCCCGCAACAAAACAGACATACAACAGCAACGCGGGTGGTTACTTTGGTCCTTTCCTGAAGTTCTCGGGTTTCGACGCTCTTGAGATCCAGGGCAAAGCAGACAGACCGGTAGTAGTTTTTATCGACGGGGACAATTTTAAAGTACAGGTCTTTGAGTCGACGATCCAAGACAATAATGCATACTATATATCCGAAGAGCTTCATGACTATTTCGCAAAAGACGAAGAAGACAAACGCACCATATCCGTTATTTCAACAGGTATGGCAGCAAAAACCAGCTACATAGTGGGTCTTAACTTCAGCTTCTATGACGTCCGCAGAAAAGCAGTAAGACTCAAACAGGCAGGTCGCGGCGGCGGCGGAACTGTTCTCTGTGACAAAAACGTGGTAGCCATAGTAGTTAAGCGTACTAAATTCACAGGAGTCGAAAACGACCCGGTTGATGTTGAAACTATTATGAAGGCCGGAGTAAGCCTTCACAAGCGCATCCACGACCATGACAACGAACAGTGCAAAATGCGTGCCGCAGGCACAGCACACCTAACCGAGATCATGGATGACTATGAACTCCTTCCCGTAAACAACTACAAGTATGGGAGCCACAAGGACATAGGCAACATCAGTTCACACGAGTACATCAAGCTCTTCAGCCAAGGAATGGCCGACGGTTGCTGGTATGGTTGCTCTCTGGCATGCGCCAAGGCAGTAGACCACTTTCCGCTTCAGACAGGCCCCTGGAAAGGCAAACAGGTCGTTGTCGACGGACCCGAGTATGAGACGGCAGCAGGACTTGGCTCCAATGTGGGCGTATTCGACCCGCACTGGACCATCGAAGCAAATTTCTATGCTGACCACTACGGTCTTGACACGATCTCCCTTGGAACCACTATGGCATGGGCTTGTGAGTGCTATGAACTGGGGCTCATCAACAAAGAAAACACTCATGGACTTGAACTGACTTTCGGCAACAAGAAAGACCTGATGGAGCTGATACACCGTATAGCCAACGCAGCTGATGATTTTGCGACAGCAACGGGATGGGGCATCGAAGCCGCACGTGAATACTACTCAAAGAATTACGGCGCAGATCTTGAAGTTATGAAAAAGATAGGAATGGTATGCCAGGGACTGGAAGCTTCCGAATACAGGTGCCAGGAATCAATGGCACAGTGGGGTGGATACTTCCTCACTCTTAAAGGCCCGCAGCATGACGAAGCATGGCTCATCTTCATGGACATGGTCAATAAGCAGCTTCCGACATATGAGGACAAAGCTGAAGCCCTTTACTTCTTCCCCTGCTTCCGTCTGTGGTTCTCTCTCCACGGTCTATGCAAGCTCCCCTGGAACGACATTGAGCCCATTGACAACGGCGTCAGATATAAGGGCATTGAGGCTGCAAGGGTTCCCGAGCACCTTAACAACTATCTCAGCATATACACAGCGATAACAGGCAAACCGCTCGACAGGGACGGAATGATCCTTCAGTCTGAAAAGGTTTACAACTTCGAGCGCATATTCAACCTCCGCATGGGCAAGGGTACTTCTAAGTTCCATGAAGCTCCTGACCGCGGACTCGGTCCTGTCTGGGAAGACGAATGGATGGCAAGGCCCGACTATTTTGACGCCAAGCTTAAGGAATTCGGCGAGGAGATCGAAGGCAAATCGGTAAAAGAAAAGATCACCCTTCTCCAGAAGCACCGCCGCGCACAGTGGGAACAGCTCAAGGCTGCTGTCTATAAGCGCCGCGGATGGAACAAGAACGGCATCCCGACACTGAAGACAGTAAAACGTCTTGGCATAGACTATCCGGAAGTTGTTGCTCTGCTGGAGAAACACCTCAAGCCGGAAGATGAATTCGAGGGCGCATAGGAAAGAAGCATAAATGATAACGGTAAACGGAAACCAGTCAGAATGGGAAGAAGGCCTCACAGTTAAGCAACTCCTGGAGAGAGAGAATTATACTTTCAGGATGCTGTCTGTGTGGATCAACGACCAGCCGGTCGAAAAGAAGGAATATCCATCGCGACTGATTCCTGACGGTGCAAACGTACAGGTAATACACAACATCAGCGGAGGTTAACTGAACCTCAAAACAACGATCAGCTGACAATAAAAGGCGGGGAATGTTCATTTGAGCAGACCTCGCCTTTTTATGTTTCGAAAATATTTTTGCTTATTTATCTTTTACGTAGACCCGTTCCACATAATCAGAGTTAAAAGCCTGCAGCATCCCGCCATATCTTTTAAATGAAAATTTGAGAGAATCACCAAGTTTGGGTCTCGGAGAGGCATCTTCGATATCCAGAACCAGATGATCGCTGGATGCTCCCAAAACGTTTATTCCTTCACTTAACGGATCAATGTCCTCTGGGATCACGTCCTGTTTACCCAGTGCAGCAATAGCGCGGAATCTCATGCCCTTGTCCTCAAAGTTCGGTACGTTGCCAAAAGCATCTATTCCAATAGTCCCGATAGGTTTTGAGGGTTTTTTAGCTATTTCGACATACTCAGCAGACAGCAAAACCGTGTCCCGCCTTAATCCCTTTATGTCGTGCGTTCCGCACTTACCTCTCAACAAAGCTCCTCCTATCCTCAAATGATTTATTCCTCCGGGAGTTATTTCTGAGTTCATCAAAGGAAAATAGATGTTAGTTCCTCCTGCGGAAATCAGCCATTCTTCCATCAGCAGATCATTTTTGAGTTCCAATGCTATATGTACCAGTCGCGATAAATTATCTTCGGAGGGCATTACTCCTCCGAAACACCCCAAATTAGTTCCCGCACCAATACATCTGACCCTTCTGCATTTATGAAAAACTCCTGCGATCTCGTCTATTCTGTCCGGCCACAAGCCTTCCCTTAGGTCACCGATGTCTATCATGAGAAGGACTTTGAATTCCTTCTTTTCAGTGGCACATATTTTTTCAAGCTCCATAACTGCTTCAGGCATAGAGACCAGGCACCAGTCAGCGTATGAGATCATCAGGGAAAGTTCACTAAGCATCGGGACCCTAAGCAGCCCGATAGGACATTTCAATCCGTCACGCTTCAGGCTGATAATATTTTTCATTCTGCTGTCCAGCAATGTGTCTATTCCGCCTTCGAGAATCGCATTTGCTATTTGTATATCACCACAGACACATTTAACTACAGAATCTGCTCTTATCCCGAGAGAACAACAACTTTTCTTTATCACTGAAGCGTTGTGAGTCAACGCATCAAGGTTGATGATAAGGTGTGGGTTTGTCATTTGTCAGCCGACCAGCATGCAATGAAATGTTCCTTTTCGATTTCCTTTAGAACAGGTGTCTGTTGCAGGCATTGTTCTGTTTTCCTTGTACACCTGTGGGCAAAAACACATCCTGTAAAATCTTCAGCAGGAGCGCTTGGAACTTCATCTGACAGAACCACGGACTCCATACTGCGTTTGCCCAGCACCGGGACAGCGCTTAGCAAGGTCTTTGTATATGGGTGCAAAGGATTTTCAAAAATACGGTCATAGGGTCCGTATTCTACAAGGCAGCCCAGGTACATTATTCCGACCCGGTCGCTCACATGACGTACAACTGCTAGATCATGGGCGATGAACATGAATGAAAGGCTGAACGCCTCCCTCAGGTCCAGAAGAAGATTCAATATTTGTGCCTGTATTGAAACATCCAGCGCTGAGACCGGCTCATCGGCGATTATAAAATCCGGTGCAACTGCAAGTGCCCTTGCAATACTTATCCTCTGTCTCTGCCCTCCAGAGAATTGATGTGGGTATCTGTCGATCTGAGACCTCAAAACACCCACTTTGTCGAGATAAAACATAGCTTTCTCCTCTGCCTCATTCCGATCGTCCGCCAGTTTATGAAACATTATAGGCTGAGTCACTATTTCCTTGACGGTATGCCTTGGGTTCAGTGACGAGTAAGGGTTTTGAAAGACCATCTGCATCTTTTTCCTGTATGGTCTCAACTCCTTTTCAGCCAATCTGGAAATATCTTTCCCATTGTAAATAATATTGCCTTCATCAGGCTCGTAAAGTCTTATTATCGTTCTTGCGGCAGTAGATTTGCCACAGCCTGACTCTCCTACCAGCCCAAAAATTTCTTTTCTTTTTATTGAGACAGAAAAATCCTTCACAGCATTTACATATTTTATTTTTTCAAAAATGCCTATTCTTGCAAGAGGAAATTTTTTGGTAATATTCCGTACATCCAGAAGCTTATCCTCTCCTGTCATCAGAAATTCCTCCCTCCCGCAAAATGGCAGCTTACATAGTGCCCCTCTTCAATTTCCCTCAACCGGGGATATTCCGTTTCGCAAATCTTCTGACCCAGTTCACACCTGGGATAAAATGAGCACCCCGTAGGCATTTCGAAAGGGTTAGGAACCAGTCCTGATATCTGTTGTAGCATTTTTCTTTCCCCTGTCATTTTGGGTATGGATTCCAGCAGCCCTATTGTGTAAGGATGTGCAGGCTTTGAAATTACGCTCTCTGAAGTTCCATTTTCAATGACACGGCCGCAGTACATGACGATTATATTGTCAGAGACACCTGAGACCAGAGAAAGGTCGTGCGATATGAAGATCATTGAGCTGTTGTTGCTTTTGACAAGCTGATAGAGGCGCTTTATAAGCTGAGCCTGGACTGTTACGTCAAGCGCGGTAGTCGGTTCATCTGCAATTATTAGTGAAGGCGAAGTTGCGAGAGAAATTGCAATAATTACTCTCTGTCTCATCCCGCCGCTGAATTGATGCGGATAATAGTTTACCCTGCTTTCGGGAGATGGAATACCGACAAGCCTTAAGAGTTCAACAGCCCTATTATGAGCCTCTTTGCCCCTTAGTCCTCCATGAAGCTCGAGTGTCTCACATATCTGTTTCTTTATTGTATAGACAGGATTGAGTGAAGTCATTGGATCCTGGAATATCATCGATATCTTGTTTCCTCTTATCTTTTCCATTTCTTTTTCTGATTTCTTCAGAAGGGACTCACCCTCAAAAATTATTTCTCCGCCTTCTATCCTGCCAGGCGGATCTATCAGCCTGAGTACAGAAAACCCAGTTACAGATTTTCCGCACCCTGATTCACCCACTACCCCGAGTATCTCTCCTTTTTTAAGAGAGAAGCTGACGCCGTCTACAGCTCTCACTACTCCTTTGAATGTGTGAAAATATGTTTTAAGTTCACGCACAACGAGGAGATACTCGGATTCTTTTCTGACTTCAGGGATATTTGTCATCTCACCTGCACCTACTTCAAACGGGGATTGAACTCATCTCTGAGAAAGTCCCCCAGAAGGTTCATTCCAACCACCAGCAACATAAGCACAAGGCCTGGGAATACAGATACCCACCACAGACCGCTGAATAATACTACGTAGCCCTGTGCGACCAGCAAACCAAGAGAAGGTTCCGTTATGGGGATGCCTATCCCAAGAAAGCTTAGTGTCGCTTCGCTCAATATCACAGTTCCTATCTGCAGCGTTGCAATGACAATAACGGGGGTCATTACGTTGGGGAGTATATGTTTGAAAAGAATGACCCTCTCAGGAAAGCCGATAACTTTTGCTGCTTCTACATATTCCTTTCCCTTTTCAGCCATCGTCGTTCCCCGTACTGTCCTCGCATATGTCACCCATCCGGAGAATGCAAGCGCCAGTATTATCTTCCACACGCCTCTACCAAAGGCAATGAGTACCAACATCGCTATAAGCAAACTGGGAAAAGAGAGCTGAACATTCACCAGCCCCATGATAAAAGAGTCGAGTCGGCCTCCCTTGTATCCGGAGATCAGGCCTAGTGTGGTGCCGGCTATCATGCATATGATCGTGACGCAGAACCCTATCGTTACAGACATCCTGACACCGTAAACTATGGCGCTTACCATGTCGCGGCCCTGATCGTCGGTTCCAAGTATAAAGCGCGGATCGGAGCCCTCCTGCCATATAGGAGGTTTGTAGGAATCGTTCAGGTCAAGCTGGGCGAGATCATATGGGTTTTGGCTGACCATGTGCGGTCCAAATATAGCAGTGAACAGGAATACAAGGATTATTAACGCTCCGGCGATAGCAAAAGGGTTACGCTTGAAATTATAAAATCCTTCAGACTTTATGATCTTTGAGATCAAAGACTTTTGATCCATTATGATCACCTCAGGTCAATCCGGGGATCAACAACAGTATATAAAATATCAACTATAAAATTGATAACGACAAAGAGCATCGATGCCAGCATCAGATAGGCAATTATCACAGGCCTGTCTGATATGTTTATTGAATCTATCAATAGTTTTCCCATCCCAGGCCATGCAAAGATCGTTTCTGTGATCGTCGCAAAAACTACCAGCCCTCCGAATTCAAGACCATAAACTGTAATGACAGGGATGAGTGCATTCTTTAACGCATGTCCATAGAGAACATCGTGAGGACTTACGCCTTTAGCCTTGGCAAATTTAATATAATCCTGGCGGAGGACCTCCATCATTCCTGCCCTTGTAAGTCTAAGCTGAGTGGCAAGCTGCTGCACCGCAAGGGTTATAGCAGGCAGTATCAGATGTTTGATCCCGTCCCAGGTAAGGAAGCTCAGTCTCATTCCCCAGACAATAACAACATCTCCGCGGCCTGATGAGGGCAACCATCCCAGCTGTACAGAAAAGACAAGTATAAGGACTATTCCAAACCAGAATGTCGGCATGGAGATGCAGAGCAGTGAGAGCGAAAGTATGCTTCTGCTGGCAAATGTGTTCGGGTGGGCTCCTACATATACACCGAGCGGTATAGCTATCAGTGCGGCAATAAACATGGCAAGGACAACTATCTCAAGAGTCGCCGGCATACGCTCGAAGATAAGCTTCATCGCAGGCTCCCTGAAAACAAAAGAGTTGCCCAGGTCTCCATGAAGCACATTCACTACAAACAGCTTGTACTGTTCCCACGGGGAACTGTCCAATCCCATCGCAGCCCTGGCTTTTGCCAGTTCTTCGGGGGAGGCTTCCGGAGGAAGGAGCAGTACAGCCGGATCACCCAGCATATTGACAAATATAAAGACGATCGTTGCAACTATTGCAATAACGATGATCATTTGGATAAATCTCTTTATGACGTAAAAGAGCAACTCCAGCCCTCCTCACAATACTACAGATATAGTGCTATGAGAGGAAAGGAAACTATTTAGTCTCCTCCCCTCCCGATATTACGTCAGCTTACTTTTTTTGCATGGTGTTGACGTCAAAAATGAAAGCATCGACCCTTGGAGTGAAGTCGAGACCTTTGACCAGCCCATAAGGCTCTTCGTACTGGTAGATCGGGATTATCGCATAGTCCTGGTAAAGTATCTTGGTCACTTCTTCGAGTTTTGCCTTTCTTACTTTTACGTCAGCGGTCGAATCTGCTTCATCCAACAGTTTATCCACCGTCGGATTAGAATAATGCGTCCTGTTGGATCCGCCGGCTCCCTCTTTCTTGTCCCTTGTGTAGAACATGCGGTTGTACCAGTAGCCTATGTCTCCCTTACCAGTCCCCGATGCACCGTAGAATGCGGTGGTCTTGTCTCCGGGATTGATATAGGACAGGTACTGGTTCGACGGGATCATGTTCAGTTTGGCTTTAATGCCGACTTTTGCCAGAAAGCCTGCTATTGCCTGAGAACAGGGACCGTCATTGAAGTAACGCTGCTGCGGAACATCCCACACGAATTCAAAACCATTTGGATATCCCGCTTCTTTAAGCAGCTGCCTTGCTTTTTCAGGATTGTAAGGGTATGGTTTGATGCTTTCCACATATCCATATGCTCCGGGAATGGGAAGCTGACCTGTAGGATAGGCGTGGCCGCCGTATACGTTCCTGATTATCGAATCCCTGTCTATAGCGATAGCAAAGGCTTCCCTGACCCTTGGATCGAGGAATGGGTTTTTGCCGTTTTTGTATCCCGGAGTCTTCTGTCTTGTGACGTCTATGTTGATATGCATTACATCGGGACCCGGGATCGATTTGACTTCCGTATTCGCGCCCCTTGCTACGCGGTCAATGTCTCTTACAGGCACGTTGTAGATAAGATCAACTTCGCCGCTGAGCAAAGCAGCGACTCTTGTTGCGTCATTTTTGAGGGGTCTCATTATCGCCCTTTTGATATTGGGTTTGGTACCCCAGTATTTCTCGTTGGCATCAAGCGTTATGTGGTCTTCCTTGATCCACTCAACGAACTTGTAAGGGCCTGTCCCTACAGGCTGTTTCAGTATTCCTTCTTCTCCGACCTTCTCAAAGTGCTTTTTGCTTGATATGTATATGTCAGCCATGTCAAGCACAAGGATCGCATAAGGAGCATGAGTCCTTATCTGCACTTTGTAGGTATCCAGCGCAAGTGCGGATGCTATTGGCTGTACAAATCCGGCTCCGCCGGTTGTTGAGTCCTTGTAGCGCTTGATGCTGAATACAACGTCATCCGCAGTAAACGGATCCCCGTTGTGGAATTTGACTCCTTCCCTCAGTGTCAGTATCCAGATGGTATCGCTCTTTTGCTCCCACTTTGTGGCCAGTGAAGGGACAAGGGTAAACTTGCCTTCCTTGTCAAAGACCTTCCTCACGAGTGGATCAAATACGTTGATAGTTATGTTGTTCGACCACATCGCATTTGAAGCATGAGGATCAATGGTGGTCGCATCGCCAGTGGTACCGATAACGAGTGTCTCTGCCCTCGTTGGTGCCGCCATAGCCGAAGCTCCGCAGAAAACAAGCATTGCCACGGCAAGAATAAGGATAAATATTCTCTTCATTATCTCTTTCAGCCCCTTTCATTTCTCAACATTGACTTACAGTGCTGTAAACAAATTCCGTCATTGTGACAAAATCAAAAACTGGCAGTCCTGTGGCATTTCGTACAGCATCTGAAAATGGAGGCATATCTGTACATTCATACACGATAGCTACTGTTTCCGGGTGCTCCCTGAGCGCATTCAAGACAATTGAGATAAACTGTTTTCTGAGAAGACCAAGATCCAGTTCGGCGTTGAAATCCTCTCCCATCTTTCTCCACTCTTCGCACTCTTCCCTCATCCCGTAAATGTGCAGCCCGGACATATCATCTGTTCCCGTGGCATGAAAGTGTTCCTCTTTCAGATTCGCCTTTCTTGCAGTAATTACGATGATCCCGCGGGAATTCCCGTACATTGCCCTGATAAATGGTATCTGCACAAGGCTTGAAGAGAAGAAGGGTATCTTAAGGGCAGACGAGATCTCTTTTTGAAATATAGCATTGAACCCACAGCTCGTTGTTATACATCTGACTCCAATTGATTCAAGCTCCCTTGCCCTGTCGATCATTCTCTGCATTACTACCGGATCGGGATCCTGGACAACTGTTTTGCCGCAAGCACCTGGGATCCTTTCAACCAGAACCTGGAAATCAAAGGTGTCCGGATTAGTGCTGTTGCCCTTAAGTGTTTCAAGCTGTAAAAGACCCCTTGGAACCTTTCCTTCCTCCCAGGCCAGGATCGCAAGCTTCGGAACAGATCCGCCGCAGCGGCATTTACTGTTCTTTGCATTTTCCATGATATCCGTCAGCGATCATCTCCTTTCGTAGGTTAATGAGTTAAATTAATAGAAAGTGCTGCATTATATGGCAGATGTGGCCGGAATCTTCAGGGGGGGAAGCTTCTATGTTCTCCCAAGCTTTTTCGTCTCCCAGAACTTTTCGCAGTGCGCAGACCCCGGGAGCCACACCCATCTCAAAATGGGGCTGCAGTCCCCAGATTTTTTTATTTTTGATCCTTATTCCGCTTATACGGCATCTCGATGACGAAGCAAAGACTTCCACCTCAGAAACGGGAACTTCCTTCACCTCCCAGAAATGGTGTGAGAATACCGAATATCCCTTTCCCTCTATCCCGAATATATCATCGTCCATTTCAGATCTTATACTATGCCATCCGTAATTTGCCTTATCCATCGGTCCGAGATATCCTCTACCATAAAGTGTTTTGACTATCATCTGGTGGCCGTAGCAGACCCCCAGCAAAGGAAGGTCTTTCTCGTATGCCCACCTAATGAGTGATGATTCCCTATTCTGCCATGGCCCGTCAAAATCAGCCCCTGAGCCGGAGAGGATAATGTGCGAGTATCCCTCTCCTTCTTCAGGAACCATTTCGGTCAGAGCATTGACCACATCAAAGGCAAACCTGAAATGCGGAATAAAATTTTCGGAGACCCTGTTTCCCGGCACCAGTGAATTATTAATAAAGAGTATGCGCCTGTTTATTGTTTCAGAAATCATAACGCCCACCTGTGTGTTGAGAGAGAATTGTATGTCGATTCGACATGTCGATACATGGCTTCCCTAGCTTTATCAGAATCCCGGGATGCCAAAGCATTGACCAGTCCAACGTGCTCATTACAGCTGTTTGATGATCCGGGATCCCTGGGAGCCTTGCTTTCGTCGACCCGTCGCCTGTAAAACCTGTCAAAAAAGAAAGTATATAGAGCAGCCCGCCAGTATATGTGCTGGATAAACCTGGCAAGATATGTGTTTCCGCTTATGCGGGCTATCTCCATATGGAACTTTTCGTTGACTTCAGAGTAGGGATCATGCTGCCTTTTTGAAAAATACTCCCTCTCCCGGGCAAGCATCTCTTCGAGTTCCACAACCTGCGCGTCGGTAATATTTTGCGCAGCAATGTACGCCGCCTGAGGTTCCAGATATAACCTTGTCCTGAACACATCGCGCATGTCACTTGGTTCAAGCCTTGGAAGACAGCACCCCACCCTTGGGATCTGCTCGAGTACTCCCATGGCGACGAACTGTCTTAGGACATTACGCACAGGGGTCCTGCTCAGATTCAGCTCGGAAGCAATGTCTCCCTCTACGATCCTGTCTCCCGGAGAGTATTTTTGGGACATTATCAGTTTCAAGATATCCCTGAAGGCTTTTTCTTCTGTTTTTGCGACTCTCATTTTTTCTCTCCCCCACTCAGGGTCAAAACTATTCCGTGTATTCTTCGAACGTAAATCCGAACTTTTCCAGTTCTGCAAGTACCGGATCAAAAATTTCAGCTAATGTGGGGATCACTATCCCTTTTTTTGAGATCTTCCCACGGAGCAGACAGTCCGTGCCTACTGCAAGAGGAAGTCCCGTTGTCCTTGAAATAGCTGTTTCACCACTGATCTCACCTCTTACCACCATCGTCGAAACGATCTTCTTTCCACTCTCCCGTTCGGGATAGCTGACATCAAACCGGTGCTGCATCACAACGATATCTTGCTCATGAGGCATGTACGTTAGTTTCTTCAGATAGAGATCTGCTGTCAGTTGTTTTGTTGTCTCGAAAGTTTCCGGGATTGGGGTATCTTCAAAAAGACCAAGCCATTTCAGCCTGTGAAGGACCGCTGATGAACTGTCAAGACCAAGAAAAGCCCCTGCCGCATCGATCGCGTTCGATGAACTGATGCCTGTAAGTTTTTTTATCAGATCAGCGTAAGTCATGTTTGAAAGGTCGAGCCTCGATGATTCGTAAAGCCCAAGCCTGAGCATTGCGTGGATGGTTTCGCTCCAGCCAATGTAACGGAGTGTGCCTCTGTAGACATCTTTGACCTCTGGCATGTCATATGCATCGACATAGGGAGTTGAATCGCCGTTTGCATATTCCTCGAACCAACCCAGTCCCCTTATCTCAACTAAAGAAGGGTGGAGATAAGTTTCACCGTCGGGCATCACTATAAGTCTTTTGTCTTTGATGATCTTCGCTTCTCTTTTTGAGGAGTCTACTACACTGCTGGGTGCCCAGGAAAGTTTATATCCGAAAGGATTGTTGTTGGATGACGCATCGGGAAGGGAACCGCACACAGACCAGAATGAGTCAATTTTTCCATTATTATCATGGATATGCTTAATCGTTTTTGCAGCTGACATATGGTCGATGCCCGGATCAAGTCCCATCTCAAAAAGTAATGTGATTCCTTTCGACTCGGCCTCTTTGCCAAGGCTCCTGATCTCTTCTTTCGCATAAGAAGCTGCTGTCATGTTTATTGACCTTTGGATACACTCTTTTGCGACATTCAGGTTCATTGCCGCGGGCAGAAGGCAGACCAACACATCGGGTCTGTATTCATCCATAAGCCTTCCTGCGTTTTCTGAGGCATCGTCAATTACAGCATATCCCCTGCTCTTTCCGGAGAGGGTAAGGTCAAGGTTTTCCCGCAGTTTGTCTACTAGAAAAATCTCATAGTCCTCTTTTTGAAGCAAATACTGGATGCACGGTTTTGCAACCCTGCCTGCACCAAACGCAAGTATCCTTTTCAAGGCTCATCATTCCTCTCTCATCAAAGAAAGATCAATTTGCCCGAACCAATAAAACACATAAGGGACTTTATAGTATTCTATGGAGTATGTTTTAAATTGTCAATATTGTAAAACAAGTTAATTAAACACAATGTCATTTATTAAATAAAATTTGCAAAGATTTACAATTATAGGGGCTGGCCTAAAATATTATCTTTTAAAACGGGAAAAGGCATATAATTGTAAAAATCTTAGATTCAGGGGTGTTTTTTCTTATGACTTACAACGTTATTTGGAAGGGTTTCAGGTTCGGGGCGCTTTTGCAGGTCGCAGTCGGACCTGTCTGTCTTTTCATATTCCAGACAGCAGCTTCGTCAGGGTTTGGGGCCGCTGAGGCAGCTGTTCTGGCTGTAACGCTGGCCGATCTTTTTTACGTCACTGCAGCAATACTTGGGATCGGAGCATTGATAGAAAGGAGTTCGTCTGCCAGGAATATTTTCAAGTACCTCGGAGCAGCCGTGATAATACTCTTTGGAATATCTTCCATTCTCGGGTCTTTTGAAATACACATAATACCGGGCTTCGGAACGTTGACCAAAACAGACTCGGAGAGTGCCTTTATCAAAGCACTCCTCCTTACCCTTTCAAGCCCCCTGACGATCGTTTTCTGGGCAGGAGTATTCTCTGCAAAAGCGGCAAGCGGAGAAATGAGCGGCAGAGAAGTATCCTATTTCGGTTTCGGAGCGATACTGTCGACACTCGTATTCATGTCAATGACCGCAATAGCAGGGACACTTACAGGAAGTTTCCTGCCGTCATCTGTCATCCTTACACTAAATATCCTTGTTGGACTGGTGCTGATTTTTATCGGGGTAAGAACTGCTGTCAGGAGTTAGACTTCTTATTGACCGTTATCCACTTCTTCAAATTCTTTTTTTCGAGGATCTCTTTATCAAATATTTCTGTGCGTGATGCAAGAAGCAAGCAAAGCGGTATTCCAATTCCGAAACATATGACTGCCTGGCTTATGCCAATATATATTATCGAGTAGAGCACAGGAGTATCTGTAATAACACCGAGATATGTACCTACTGCCAGTGCGTTTATAACCACCGGAGGAACGGCAGCAAGCCATATCCCGGGCATTTTATATGTCAGCCATGCGGCAGCAAGTGTCGCCGCACTTCCTATAACTATATCTATCAGGCCGAACCCTCCTGCAATGTTTGAAAGAAAACAGCCGATAAAAAGCCCGGGAATCGCCTCTGGCATAAGAATGGGAAGCAGCGTCAGCGCCTCGGCGACCCTGAACTGGACGGGGCCGAATGAAAGCGGAGAGAGCGCCACAGTAAGTGCAGCGTATAAAGCAGCGATCATTCCGGATACAGCAATACTTCTTATCATCACAAAAAACCCCTGACAGGCAAAGAATGTTGGTATTATAACCCTCTTAAGGCTATAATGGCCACAAACAAAAGCATCAAATACATTCTGACGGAGGTACTCTCTTATGAACATAACAATGCTTGGTGCAGGCAGTTTTGGGACAGGTATGTCAAAACACCTTGCCGACCTTGGACATAATATCCTTATGTGGACAATAGATAAAGAACAGTCAGAGTCGATCAACAATTCACGCAGGAACACTTTCTGCTTCCAGGACACGATCCTGCCGCAGACGATCAAATGCACGATGGACATGGATGAAGCCCTGAACTTCTCAGACCGAGTGATCATGGCGATACCTACCCAGTTTGAACGTGAGGTATGTCAAAAGGTTGCTGCCACCGGCAAAAAGAATCTTCACATGCTGAACCTGGCAAAAGGCATTGAGATCAGCACAGGGTTTCTGCTGCATAAAGTTCACGAAGAGGAATCACCCGACAATATTTATTCAGCCCTTTCAGGACCAAGTCACGCAGAAGAGGTCCTAATCGGCTGCCCTACTGCCGTCGCACTTGCCTCATTTCACAAAGGAGAGGCAGAAAGCTGGCAGAAGATCCTGACCGGCAACAACTTCCGTGTCTACACGTCAGATGACGTTGTGGGGCTCGAAGTCGGCGGCGCAACAAAGAACATATATGCTGTGGCCGCAGGGATCTCGAAGGCAATGAAGCTCGGCGACAACGCGCTTGCCGCGATCGCCTGCAGGGGTCTGGCAGAGATCATGAGGTTCGGAATAAAACTGGGTGCTGATCCAATGACGCTCTCCGGGCTCGCCGGTGTAGGCGACCTTATGGTCACATGCTACAGCATGCACTCAAGGAACTTCAGACTCGGACTCGCTGTGGGAAGCGGCAAAACGCTCGACGAGGCGGCGAAAGAACTGGGGCAGGTGGCAGAAGGAGCTTACACAGTAAGAGCCGTGGTAGAAAACAGCAAGAAGTTCGATGTTGAAATGCCTCTCGCTGAAGGAGTTTACCGTATCCTTTACGGCGGAGAATCACCCGAATTGAT
>JBFXIQ010000032.1:0-15984 GCA_050175815.1 Synergistaceae bacterium | reverse complement strand
TTTTTGCTGGATGCCTCTTTGGAAGTCCCTTAGAGAACAGGCATAACTAAAAAAGCCGGGTCCTTTTCAGGTCCCGGCCTTTTTAGTTATATGCTGATTATTTTACTTTGATTTCTTTTCCGTTATGTACTTGTCGATCGCTTCAGCTGAATCTTTTCCGGCTCCCATGGCGAGGATTACCGTTGCTGCACCTGTAACTATGTCGCCGCCTGCATAGACACCGGTGACCGATGTAGCGCCTGTCTTGGGGTCTGCCTCTATGTATCCCCACTTATTGAGCTTCATTTCAGGGAAAGTTGAGAGGAGAACCTTGTTGGAACCCTGACCTATAGCTTCGATCGCACAGTCAGCTTCGATGAAGAATTCACTGCCCTCAACGGGGACGGGACGCCTGCGTCCTGAAGCATCGGGTTCTCCAAGCTCCATCCTGATGCATTTTACTCCGCAGAGCTGGCCTTCTCCGTTATTTACGTATTCTGTCGGATTTGTGAGCCAGTTGAAGATTATGCCTTCTTCTACGGCATGGTGATACTCTTCAATACGTGCCGGGAGCTCTTTGAGCGAGCGTCTGTAGACTATTGTGACTTCATCAGCTCCAAGCCTTTTTGCAGAACGTGCAGCGTCCATTGCAACGTTTCCTCCACCGATGACTACGACCTTCTTTGACTTTTTGGTCGGTGTGTCGAAAACGGGGAACTCATAACCGTGCATAAGGTTGATCCTTGTAAGGTATTCGCTTGCTGAGTAGACTCCGTTAAGCGTAGTGCCGGGTACTCCCTGGAAATGCGGGGCTCCGGCGCCGACAGCGATGTAGCATGCATCAAACTTTTCCATGATCTCCTGCATCGTTATGTTTTTGCCGACAACGGCATTGCATTCGATCTTAACGCCCAGATCCTGCATAGCTTCTATTTCCATCTTGACGATGTTTTTAGGAAGACGGAATTCGGGAATACCGTAAATTAGAACTCCACCGGCAGCGTGAAGGGCTTCGAAGATCGTTACTTCATAGCCTTTCTTTGCAAGGTCACCTGCAACTGTGAGGCCTGAGGGTCCTGAGCCGACAACAGCTACTTTGCCTTTTGATGCAGTCTGTGCTTTTTCCGCGTTTGTCTTTTCCTGGGTATATTTCCAGTCGGCAACAAGCCTTTCCAGTTTGCCTATCGCAACTGGCTCGAATCCGGGCATTTTGCCTACAGTGCAGAGTTCCTCACACTGTGTTTCCTGAGGACATACGCGTCCGCATACCGCGGGAAGATTGGTGTACTTGTTCATTACTTCAGCAGCTCCGGCCATATCTCCGTCTCTTATGCATTTAATGAAACCGGGGATGTCAATAGCGACCGGGCATCCGGCTACGCATGGTTTTGTTTTGCACTGAAGGCAGCGGGCAGCTTCCTTCATTCCCTCTTCTATCGAATAGCCCAGGCATACTTCTCCAAAATTATTTCTGCGTACTTCCGGGTCCTGTTCTTTGATGGGAGTCTTCCATTTCGAAAATGTTACTGCCATGACGGTTCACCTACTTCAGTTTCAAATTTATCCATGGAGATCTTTTCTTCGTCCTTGTACTGGCGCAGACGGCTCATGAACTCGTCCCAGTTCACCTTGTGACCGTCGAACTCGGGTCCGTCAACACATGCGAAGAATATTTTGTCATCTACTGTGACGCGGCAGCAGCCGCACATTCCTGTCCCGTCGACCATGAGCGGGTTGAGCGATACGATAATGGGAAGGCCCAGTTCCTTTGCTGCTTTTGTACCGAACTTCATCATGATTGAGGGACCGATGCACCAGCAGCGGTCAACTTTCTCGCCGCGCTCAACGACCATTTTCATTGCCTCTGTTACAACGCCCTTTATTCCCTCAGAACCGTCGTCTGTCGTAATGATAAGTTCGTCAGAGTATTCGGAACACTCTTCCTTCATTATTACAAGTTCAGAAGTACGTCCTCCGAGGATCGTGATCACCTTGTTGCCAGCGAGTTTCAGTTCCTTGATGATCGGATAGAGAGCAGCAATTCCGACGCCGCCGCCGACCATCAGTACTGTGCCGAACTTTTCGACCTCGCTCGGAGTTCCGAGAGGGCCGGAGATGTCCCGGATGGAGTCTCCCACATTCAGGCATGACATCGCAGCGGTGGTCTTTCCGACTACTTGGAAGATAAGGCGGATAAGCCCCTTTTCCTTGTCATAATCTGCGATAGTCAGGGGGATCCTTTCTCCCTTGTCATCGACGCGAAGAACGACAAACTGGCCTGCCTTCGCATGCTTGGCAATGCGTTCGGCTTCGACCCATATGTCAAATTCTTTGGGTGCGATTTTTTGCTTTGAAACGATCTTAAACATAACGTACCTCCTCTAAAGATTCTTAAAAAACTCTTGTTTACAATTTTTTAAACATGCGTTGTTAAATCTATCTCAATTAGTGAATAATTGCAACATATAAAAGGCGGCAAAAGCAAACCACCCAAAAGAGAAAAAATGCGGTAATGGTTCAAGGTTGGAAGAAAAGATGATAATGAATGAAAAAGCGTGCAATAAACGATAATTATTAATATTCACAGCAAAGTCATCAAAATGAGATCAGACATCTTTTGTTAAAAATAAATCATGTAATTGGCGTTATAATTACCAGCAGGGACGATCGTAGCCCACACCCACAACAAGGAGTGATCGAGATGGAAGTAAAAATATTTTCTACAAATACCTGACCATGGTGCGATAAGGCGAAGGAGTATCTTTCGTCGCTGAATGTTGAATATGAGGTCAAGACCGTTACAGGAGACAAGGCGGCTGCAATGGAGCTTGTCAAAAAAACAAGGCAGATGGGAGTCCCTGTCATCCAGATCGGCGAAAAGTACATAGTAGGCTTTGATCAGACCAAGATCAGTGAAACACTCAAAGAAGCAGGCCTCCTGAAGTAATTTCAAAATTGACAGTGAGAGAAGTGATTTCATGGATAACCTGTCGATCTGTTTTCATTTCGGCGGTGCTCTGGGCCGGGAAAATATCTCTTTTGATGATTTCAGGAAAGAGCACGCTGCTGCCTGTGCCGAAGCTGCAGAATGGCTTAGAAAGACTCCGACCGCTACAGACGGCCACGGATGGATGGATCTTCCTGAAATAGATACATCTGAAATAAAACGAACGGCTGAATGGCTAAAGAGCTACGATTCAATAATTCACGTAGGCATAGGAGGTTCAGCGCTGGGCAGCCTGATGCTGAATCAGGCTTTGCTTGGCGAATTCCGCAACTGTGAAGATGTAAGTCCAAAATTTTATCTTGCAGACAACCCGGACCCCACAAAGACGCGTGCCATATGGGAACAGGCAAAAGGAGGCCGGGTCGCCCTTGTCGGCGTCAGCAAATCCGGAGCCACAGCAGAGACCATGTCTCAGTTCCTCTGGTTCAGGAATGAAATGATAAAGCTCAGGGGATGTGCTGATGAAGACATACTCGTGATCACGGATCCTGAAAAGGGGATTTTCCGTTCTTTTGCCCGTAATTCAGGATGCAGGGTCATCGACCTGCCTGCCTCGGTAGGCGGAAGGTATTCTGTTCTCTCTGCCGCCGGACTGGTAAGCGCTTATGCCGTAGGGATAGACATAGACGAACTTCTTTTGGGAGCGGGTAAGATGAAAGAATATCTTCTTGATAACGCATCCATGGATACCAATCCCGCATGGCTTGCTTCATCTCTGCACTTTTACCATGAAAAACAGGGCCGGCCTATGGCTGTAATAATGCCTTATTCCAGCAAGATGTCCTTTTTCGCCGAATGGTTTGCCCAGCTTTGGGGCGAAAGCCTTGGAAAGAAGGGTATGGGAACAACTCCGGTAAGAGCGGTCGGTGCGATAGACCAGCACTCGCAGGTCCAGCTCTACACAGAGGGCCCCGACGACAAGCTCTTTACGATCATAAATTTTAAAAAACATGGAGACATGGTCCATGTTCCCCCGGTCGACTGCGAACCTCTGAAGCCGCTTTCCTACCTTGACGGTGCAGAGATAGGCAATATGCTCGGGCTTGAGGCCATGAGCACGGCGGCTGCGATAGTCAAGACAGGACATCCTCTTATATGGATAGAGACAGAAAAGATAGACTGCAAAACTCTGGGTGCCCTGATATTCTATTATGAATATATGACAGCAATGACGGGCAGGGTGATGGGGATAGATCCCTTTGATCAGCCCGGGGTAGAGCAGGGCAAAAAATACACATATGGTCTTATGGGACGCAGGGGATACGAAGAGGATGCCTCGGAAGCAAAAGACTGGTTTGGAAAAATATCAGGGATCACACTGGAAATATAGATTTACATTTATTAGAATGGGAGCGGACACCCATAGATAAATGAAAGAATATAAAAGCCCGGAAAATTATTCCGGGCGAATTTTTATTTGATCTTAGCGGCGTGGTTTTTTCATACAGCGGTCTTCAGTCAGAGATCTTCAGCCTTATAAATTCCCCTTGGAGGTTCCAGCTTTTTTCCTGTATGCTGCTTAATTCTCCAGGCTGTTTCCACGGGAGCATATTGGCAACGCCAAATGCGTCAACTACTGCAATGAAACGTGAACCGCTGTCATCGATATAAAGATAGACGCCTTCTGGTTGCTGTTTTGCCATATTGCTGCGGCCTCCGTATAATTATCTTTTTTACCCGCTGTATATGTTACTACATTAAGGCGGTTCAGACCAGTCAGATCTGCCCTTTGGTCTGTCGATCATGTTTTGGGAGAGGATAAGATGACTCTGATAGTTTTAAGCTGGATTCTCTTTGCCGTTCTTGTTATTTTACCCGGCATCATAGCTTTCCGCATTGCCCGGGGGAAGAAAAACAGATGATGAACGGGGTGCTTTGCTGATGTCTTCCCTTATATACTATCTGCTTGCCTTCGGGGCATACACTATATCAATAATCTTAATAACAGGGCAGTCTTTTGCATGGAAAGAGACAAGGCTGTCTTTTTATCTGGGAGGGCGAAGATTCTCCGCCTTGCCGACTACTGCGACTTTCTGCGCCACCTGGATGAGTCCCCTCTCTCTGGTCGGTTACAGCATGTGGCTTTACAGCGACGGTTACGTCGCATTTCTTGCTTCTGTGAACGGATGGATACTGGGACTGCTTTTCTTCCCCTTTATCGTTAAAAGGCTGCGCATGAAAAGAGTACTTTCCCTCCCTGAATGGCTGGAAAAAACCTACGGTGACAAAAGGGTACGGAAACTGGTCGCCCTGACAATGATATTTCTCTATATACTCTATCTTGTAATACAGTTCAGAGCTTTCGGCATAATAGTTTCCTATATGCTGGACATACCGTCAGGTTTTGCTTCAACATCGCTCATATATCTTTTCGTGCTCTACACGACCTTTGGAGGCTACATCTCCGTGGTCAGGAGTGACATGCTCAACCTTTTGCTTATTGTGCTTGGCGTGACAGTGGCAGCAGCTTTTGCCCTTCCGTCAGGTTTTTCATTTAAGGCCGCAGCAGATGTATTTCTGATGAAAGGCCAGCTTGAAACCGTAAAATCTTTAAGTAACGCTGAGATCTTTTCAGCCTTTGCAATAATGCTTTCGTGGGGTCTTGGAGTAGCCGGAAATCCCCAGTACGCTGTTAGGATACTTGCCAGCCGTACAGAAAAAGATGCATACAAAATGATAGCCGCTTCACCCTTTATCGTAGGATGGATCTATATTTGTGTGACTTTTTTTATTCTGGTCTGCAGATCCTATTATCCTGCTATAGTCAACATCGAGGAGACACTCTCGTTTGCAATACTAGGTCAGTATCTTCCGGCCTTTGCCAGCACATTTCTGCTTATCGGCGTAATAGCTGCAGCTGTAAGCACAGCTAATTCTCAGCTTTTGCTTGCTGCGTGTTCGCTCTGTTATGACCTCTTCCCTATCAAAATTGAAGATGATAAAAAAGAGAGCATAGTATATTATGAAGATCGGTTTCTGCTAATAAACAGGATAGCTATCACTGTATTAGCCTCTATTGCTCTACTATTGTCCCACGCAGGGCTACCGGGCTATCTGATGCTGGGACGCATAAGCTGGACTCTTGTGGCTATCTGCTTTTTCTTTCCCCTCTTTCTTCCCTCATGGATAATAAAAGATAAATTATTTTTTGTTTTGAGTACTGCACTTTCAGTTCAGTGTTTTTTAGTTTTTGCGGCAGAGATCAGCCCGGAAAATGCGATGCTTGCAGTTCTGATGCTTGAGGCGCTCCTTTTTAAGATGTTCAGGTATTCAACTCTTGGCGTTAGTGGAAAAATACAAGTTCATCCCGGGGGAGAGGAAAAAGATGTTTAGCAAGTATAGCCTTGAAACCCTTATGAAATGGATATTCATGTCTCTTGCCATTTCCATGGTCGCTTTGACGCTGGGTGCAAGACTCCACCAGAGTTATGTCGCCAAAAAAAATTCAGCTGAAGAATTCGGAAGGGAATTAATGGCCTTATCTGAGGAAAGGGAATTTTCTCTTCAAAAAGAGATAGTAATGGGACAGCTTGGACCTTTCTGGAGGGAGTCTCTGCCTAATGAAAAGCCTGAGCTCGTTATTAAAAACGGAGATAAATCCCTGGGTTTTATCCTTGACCCAAAAAGTATAATTATTTCTCTTGTAGAAGATGAACGTTATCTTATCCTTGTCGGTCTGCTCGGTTTGATAGCTGCTGTTGAACTTGCCGTTCTGATATCTTATGTACTGACAAGGCCTTTAAGGCGTCTTGCCTGGGGATGTAAAGAGATCGCCCAGGGAAGTCGGGTGACGATAAAGCACAACACACTAAGCCCATACGAGTTTCACGAGCTGACAGACAGTTTTAATGATATGGCCAAGCAGCTGGAAAGATGGAAAGAGGTACAGAGACAGGTAAGCAGAATGGACAGGCTGGCGGCTCTTGGAGAAATGCTCTCCGGATTATCTCACGAGATAAGGAATCCACTGGCGAGTATCAGGATCCAGCTGGACCTTCTGAGGATGGAAGTGGAATCGATACCTGACGGAACGGGACCTTATGCCGGGATCGGCCTTTCTGATGCCAAAGAATATATCACTATACTTGACCATGAAATAGACAGGCTTAACAGGATCGTGTCACAGCTTCTGTCTTTTGTCAGGCCCAAACAGCCTATTGTGGCAAAAGTCCTGTTGGATGACGTCCTTCCTTGGTGTCTGTCAATGTTAAAGCCTCAGGCAGAAAAGCAGGGAATAGATCTTGTCACCCAAAAGATCGACACAGGCGTGACAGTGATGGCTGATAACGAAATGCTCCAGCATATTATCATGAATCTTTCGCTCAACGGTATACAGTCAATGTCCTCATCGGGGTCAAAGAGAGATAAGAAGCTTTCAATAGCAACAGGTCTTTCAGGGGGGGCACACGGGATCAGTAGGATGGGGCTTATCAGGGTAAGCGACACAGGACCCGGGATACCTGCCGAGATACAGCACAGGATCTTCGATCCGTTCTTTACTACGAGGCAGGACGGGACCGGGCTGGGGCTCAGCATAGTGCAAAGGATTGTAGACGGACTTGGAGGAACTCTCTCCATGGATACTTCTTCAGAGGGCACGAATTTTAACATATTCATACCCCTTGCTCCCCTTGCCGAGGACGGCAGGTACGATGTTGATCTTGAACCAACGGAGGTGTCAGCAAATGAATGTATGGATAGTTGACGATGAGGTCAACCTTGCAAACGGACTCAAAAGAGCTTTTGAAAAGAGCGGTTACAGCGCGAAAGCTGTAAAAACAATATCTGAACTCCAGCAGCTTCTTGGTGCGGAAATCCCTTCGCTCATATTCCTCGACCAGAGACTGCCGGATGGAAACGGAATAGACATTCTTCCCGCGATCCTGAAACAGTACCCGAGATGCAAGGTTATCCTAATGACAGCCTTCGGAGATTCAAGGCTGGTCGTGAGAGCCATACAGGAGGGGGCATACAACTACCTGGACAAGCCTTTCCCGCTTGACGCGGCGAAAAATATGGTAGAAAAGGCTATCGAGTCCATAAGATTCAGGAATCAGGCAGAATTCCTCCTTTCTGAAGGTTCCAACCGGCTGCTTGGAACTTCAAATGAAATGCACAAGGTCAGAGATACGATCATGAAGATCGCCCGGCATCAGAATATTACAGTTCTCCTGCAGGGTGAAAGCGGAACCGGCAAAGAGGTGGCAGCAAGGATGATCCATCATGCATCGGGCTGCAAGGGTGATTTCGTTGCGCTGAACTGCTCTGCTATCCCCGAATCACTGCTGGAATCTGAGCTCTTCGGTTATCAAAAGGGTGCGTACACAGGTGCTGACAGCGATAAGCAGGGCCTGATAGAAATTGCAGACAAGGGGACACTTTTCCTGGACGAGATCGGAGACATGCCTATCAGTCTACAGAGCAAGCTTTTCAGGTTCCTTGATCAAAGATCCTTCCGGCCGCTGGGAAGCACCAAAGAAAAGAATGTCAGTCTTAATCTCATCTGCGCTACCTGTATTGACATTGAAAAACATGTCAGGGAAGAGAAGTTCAGAAAAGACCTTTTCTTCAGGATCTCGGTCATACCGATAACGATACCTCCGCTCAGGGAGAGAGATAAGGATGTGCTTGAGCTTGCTTCTTTTTATCTTGCAGAATTTTCAAAAAGACTGGGAAAGGGTGCAAACGTCTTCACAGACGATGTAAAGGATGTGTTCCTGACCTATTGGTGGCCCGGCAACGTACGAGAACTGCGTAATTTGATCGAAAGGATACTTATCCTGAAGGATAACTCGGACAATATAGTTCGGCTTGCAGATCTCCCTGCAGAAATGCTTGAAATACAGCAGCAAAGCATGATCGGAGCTTCTGCGGGTCAATTGAGCGGCGAATCACTTCCGCACACTATGGACAGGATCGAACGGGAAATGATAGTATCTGCACTTGCCAAATGTATGGGAAGCCGTACTCAGACGGCAACGGAACTCGGTATTTCAAGGTTTTCACTCTTAAGAAGGATGCAGAGACACGGACTTGAATGATCATCAGCTGATCCAGCGACAAAAACTCAAAATTAAAAACAGGCTCGATCCAAAAGTCCTGCTGGGATCAAACCTGCTTTTTGTGCCTTTGGAAGAACTGACTGAAGAGTGCGGGAGGATCCTGGGAGACAACCCCTTTTTTCATTTTGTGCCACCCGGATGGCAGAACAGCGCAACAGACATAGATGATCTGGATCCTGACTTGATCCCTGCGCCCAATAACATCGAGGAGCATCTGTCTCTGCAGATAGCTACCTGTCCTGATATCATCGAGCTTGCGCCGCCCTTTTCGTCCGCCGGGTTCTGGTGCTCATTTCTCAACGGCAAAGGGTATCTAAATACTTCAGCGGAAAGCATAGCCCAAAGAATAGGAGTGTGCACGGAGAGGGCACAGGAATACATAAAAAAACTCCAGGGATACCTCGATCCTCCCGGGCTTTTCGCAGCAGACCTCAGAGAATGCCTGCTCATACAGCTTGAAAGGGCAGGGCATAGGGAGAGCCTCTCATGGTCAATACTGACAGACGGCTATGAAGATCTTACAGAGGGACGGCTCTCAGACCTTTCAAAAAAAATGGGCTGCGACAGAAGATACATAGAAGAAGCATTGGCTCTGCTCCGAAAACTGGACCCATCCCCGGGAGCGAATTTTTCAACTCCCTCTGCTGCACATCCCGAAATAGAATTTGTGATCAGAAATGGAGAACCGGTGCCTAAATTGGTGCGCGAGAACCTTCCGTCAATCAAGAGCAATCTGGGTGAGATGCCCCTGACTATCAACGAACTTCTTGAAGAAAAATGGATATCTCCTCTCTGGTCCAAAACTAAATTCGCACTGATCAGGCTGGGGATGAGATACAGGACCCTGCTAAGGATATCAATTCTGATCTCAGAGATACAGTCTGAATTCCTGAAGGGTGAAAAAGATGCAATATCCCCCCTGACTTACGGATATGCCGCAGCAAAGCTGGATCTCAGCCCTTCAACTGTCTTCCGATCGATCGACAGTACCTGGTGCCGCTCTTTTGGCAGGACGATCAGGATGAACACTTTCTTTTCAAGAGGGATCTCCTCAAGGCCGGACCTCAGTGTAAAGGAACTTAGGTCAAAGATCTTCGATCTTAACCAAAAGGGTAAAAATGACCGAGTTATAGGTGAAATTCTTTTTGTGCCGACCAGGACCGTTGCCTGGCACAGAAAAAAGATGGGTTTACCGCGGGCTGCAAATAATCAAAGATGCACAATATTATGAAATGTGCGCATTCTTGACACGTGTGCGAAAAACGCACACTCAGAGGTCTGTTTTAAGCAATACACAAAAATCACCCCGCTAAAACAAATTTCTTTTCAAAGTAAAATGAGATCACTTTCTTAAAAAAACAATCTGTTGTAATGGATATTATGTTTATCTGGCTTTTCTGCACTTCAAATTTAGTTATTTGTTATTTTGGCAACTTTATTGCATGTAATAAAGCAGGCGTTATTGCTTAATTAATTTTGGAGGTGCTGAATTATGGCAGAAAAGAAAAAAGAATCTGGATCAGCAGCAAGCGTTCTAATCGGTGCGGCATTTTTGATGGCAACTTCGGCGATCGGACCGGGGTTTCTGACACAGACAGCTGTCTTTACAGATAAGCTGAAAGCAGCATTTGCTTTTGCAATTTTAGTTTCGATCCTTATCGATATCATAGTCCAGATGAATATCTGGCGTATCCTCGGCGTATCCGGCAAGCGTGCTCAGGACGTAGCCAACGAGGTCCTTCCGGGGCTGGGATACTTCCTTGCCTTCCTTGTGGCATTGGGCGGGCTCGTTTTTAACATCGGCAATGTCGGAGGCGCAGCAATGGGGCTTAACGTCATGCTCGGAGTTCCGTTTGTACCGGGTGCCATAGTAAGTGCAGGGATCGCCATTGCCCTCTTCCTCAACAAGGAGATGGGCAAGGCTATGGACAACTTTACGAAGGTACTCGGAGTAATAATGATCGCAATGGTCCTTTTCATGGTTTTCAAGACGCAGCCACCAATGGCAGTTGCTCTCAAGGAAACAGTGCTGCCTTCTAAGATCGACTGGATGACTATCCTTACACTGGTTGGCGGTACTGTCGGCGGATACATTACCTTTGCCGGTGCTCACCGCATAATTGATGCCGGAATTACGGGAATGGAAAATCTTCCTAAAATATCATCCGGTTCCATCAAGGCGATCTCCATCACAGGCATAATGAGATACCTCCTCTTCCTTGCAATATTTGGTGTAATTGCAACAGGAGCTGTCCTTGATCCCAAAAATCCACCGGCGTCAGCCTTCCTTATCGGAGCAGGACAGGTCGGTTACCGTATATTCGGTCTGATACTCTGGTGTGCTGCCATCACATCAGTCGTAGGGGCTTCCTATACTTCCATATCCTTCCTCAGAACTCTTTTTGGAAAGATCGAGCAGTATTCCCGCTACTGGATAATAGGGTTTATATGCGTATCGACGGCTATTTTCTCAACGATGGGAAATCCGGTAGCACTTCTGATAGTAGCAGGTTCACTGAACGGCCTGATCCTCCCTGTTTCTCTTGGAGTCATGCTGCTTGCCGCTTTCAATAAGAAGATAGTCGGAGCTGATTATCATCATCCGAAAGTCCTTGCGGTACTCGGATGGATCATGGTGGTATTTACGGCATGGATGGGCTTCAAATCATTGACCGGAATAGCCAAACTTTTCTCATAGGGATGTACAATTACATGGGAGAGTTTGATCCTCCCATGTAATTGTCAGCAAGGAGTGATATCAATGTCTTTGTACATCAAGGAACCAAAGTACCTTACTGCAGGGGAGTCCTGCGTTGTTGTCGAATTTGCCGATGAGATAGACCGTGGCGCCAATGACGCTGTGATGAACCTGAAGAAGCATCTTCTCACACAGAAGGATGTTCCCATAGTCGAGTGCCTGCCGACATATCGCTCACTGGCTGTCTATTTTGACCCAACTGTCATCAGTGCAGACGATGTCATCAATGCGGCAAAGTCAGCTCCGGAATTCGACGGTGAAGATGGGGCGGCTTTGTTTGCAGAGATCTCTATCCCCGTTTGCTACGGCGGAGAATACGGGCCGGACATAGCCAACGTCGCAGAACACGCGGGAATATCGGAAGAAGAGGTAATAAAGAGACACAGCTCTAAGTCATGCCACTGCTACATGATAGGCTTTATGCCCGGCTTTGCTTATCTTGGAGGCATGGATGAAAGCATAGCAACACCAAGACTGACAAACCCGCGTACAGTGATAAATGGCGGAAGTGTCGGAATAGCAGGAAAACAGACAGGGATATACCCGATCGACAGCCCGGGAGGATGGCAGCTTATCGGCCGGACACCGCTTCGTTTGTTTACGCCTGAAGCTTCTCGCCCAACACTTATCGAGGCAGGTTATGAAGTGCGCTTTGTTCCTGTTGCTGAAGAAGAATATAAAAAAATTGAGGCCGAAGTGGCTGCGGGGACCTACAAGCCCCTCATAACGGAGGCGAGATAAATATGGAACTTATCATCAGAAAAGCGGGAATGCTAACCTCCGTGCAGGACCTGGGACGTTGGGGATACCAATCAAGCGGTGTTCCGGTCGCAGGTGCGATGGACCTTCCTGCCCTCAGGCTTGGAAATGTGATGCTTGGTAATCTGGAGGGCGCGGCCGCCCTTGAAGTGACCCTCCTCGGACCTGAAATTGAGGTAAAGGGATCCGGTGCGGCGGTCTTTGCAGGAGCTGATCTAGGGTTCAGCGTAAACGGCAAAGCAATAGGCTCATGGCGGGCTGCTGTACTGAACGATGGAGATGTGATAACTTTTAAGGGACCAAAGGGCAAAGGCTGCCGAGGTAACCTCTGCTTTGCAGGAGGTGTTGACATCCCGTCCGTCATGAACAGCCGCTCGACATATATCCGGGCAAAGATCGGCGGAGTTGATGGGCGCGCTCTTAAAATTGGAGACATCATCAAGATCGGAGAACCTGCAGCGCTATGGAAGAAACTTGACGGGTTTTGTCTGCCTGCAGATCTGGACCCGGCGATGGATGCCGATGCTCCGCTTGCAATAATAACCGGGCTTCAGGAAGATGCCTTTACCGAAGAGGGTAAAAAACTTCTGTTTGAGTCAGAATACACTATCACAGCTGAATCAGACAGGATGGGCTGCCGTCTGGAAGGGGCAAAGATCGAACACACCGAAAAGGGGGCTGACATCGTATCTGATGCGATACCGCTGGGAGCTGTGCAGATCCCCGGTCATGGAATGCCGATAATCATGCTTGCAGACCGTCAGACTACAGGCGGCTATACAAAGATCGGAGTACTTACACCCCTTTCGATGGAGGCGCTTGTTCAGAAGATGCCGGGATCCAAGGTGCGTTTCCGCAGAGCCGATGTCTCTGAGGGGGCTGCGGAACAGATGAGGATAAAGGAAGCAGTGAGAAGGGCAAAAGAGCTTCGTCTTTCACATGTTTCCCGTACACACAGTGAAGCTCCAAAACCCCTTTCCGGCCACTTTGCACTGACTGTGGAAGGAAAGAGATACGAAATAACCTGTGAAGAGATTTAGAGACAAGGAGTGACCGAACATGTATAAGGCAGACCTGAACAGTGACATAGGAGAGAGTTTTGGCGCATATAAGATGGGTGATGACGAAGCCGTTATGGATGCCGTAACATCGGCTAACGTTGCGTGCGCATTCCATGCGGGAGACCCGCTGGTCATGAAAAAAACGATTAAAAATTGTGCCGATAAGGGAGTGGCGGTAGGCGCTCATCCCGGATATCCCGACCTCGTAGGCTTTGGGCGCAGGAACATGAAGTGTACTCCCGAAGAGGAATATGCAGACTGCCTCTACCAGATAGGAGCACTCAGCGCTTTTTGCTGTGCAAACGGCTTATGCCTTCAGCACGTCAAACCGCACGGAGCAATGTACAATCAGGCGGCGAAGGATCCGGAACTTGCGCGGGCCATCGCTCAGGCAGTAAAAGATTCGGGTAAGGACATTATCCTGATGGGCCTTGCAAACTCCGAATTTGAGAAGGCAGCGAAAGAAATGGGTGTACCATTTGCCGCTGAGGCATTTGCAGACAGGGGCTACATGCCTGATGGTTCACTGGTGCCCCGTTCACAGCCCGGAGCTATTATCCATGACGTTGACGCTGCAGCCAGACGGGTCGTTCGCATGGTTACAGAAGGAACAGCAGAAGCTGTTGACGGAACAGTCATAAACTTCCGCCCGCATTCAATATGCATGCACGGAGATACGCCCGAAGCAGTTGAGATGGCAAAGGCTGTCCGTTCAGCGCTTGAAGCTGCAGGCGTGAAAGTTACAAATTTGAAGGAGGTCGTTTTGGGATGACACTGCCGTTTGATATTTCTCCATTTCGCCACGCATCACCGAAAGAGATGAGGGAACTCATCAGAAAGGGAGAGTGGACACACCCGACCTCGGGTCTGTGCCTTTCTCATGTACAGGCCAACATGATAGTCCTTCCCAAGGACTGGGCATATGATTTTCTTGTTTTTGCGCAGCGCAACCCCAAGCCATGCCCCATACTTGACGTGACAGAGCCGGGAGATGGAGAAGCAAAGCTTATAGCGCCTGGATCTGATGTCAGGACAGACATACCCAGATACCGCGTTTGGGAAGACGGCGTACTCAAAGATGAACCTACCGATGTGCTGAAGTACTGGAAAGATGATCTTGTAGCATTCCTCCTGGGATGTTCATTCTCATTCGAGGGCGCCCTCCTGGAGGCAGGCATTCCGATCAGGCACATGGACTGCGGGTGCAACGTGCCAATGTACATAACAAACAGGCAGTGCAACCCGGCAGGACGTCTCAGCGGGCCGATGGTAGTCAGCATGAGGCCTGTCAAACATGCCCAGGTAGTCAGGGCTGCCCTATGCACCGGGCGTTTCCCTGCCGTACACGGGGCTCCCGTACATATCGGAGATCCCTCTGCTCTGGGTATCAAGGATATCAACAGGCCTGAGTTCGGAGATCCTGTAGAAATAAGAGATGGAGAAGTCCCTGTCTTCTGGGCATGTGGGGTAACTCCCCAGGCTGTGGTAATGAACACCAAACCACCCTTTGCGATAACACATGCTCCGGGACACATGTTCATAGCAGACCCAAAGGATTCGGATTACTCAACATTCTAGCCTGAAAGGGAATATTTGTGCCTAAACGGGACTCTTTGCACCAACGCAATAAAAATCAGACGGCCGCATATTTGCAGCCGTCTGATTTTTATTGGGCTGACCCTATGATGTGAGAGATGTTTTTCTCCCGGCATTCATTGAACTTGTCCCGCCAGTCATAGGACCAGTGGAGAAGTCCCTGTTTTTGTCTGAGCCTTGGCTGCCATGGGTTTTTGTGTATCTGTGCGGAATGCCTCGTACAGAACTGCCGCCAGCGGTTTATCTGGATCTCGTCCTCACCGAGGCGTCTTCCCAGGTAGTAATTGCAGTACCATTGGAACCAGCCAAGCTTGTCCGTCATGATCCACCCTTTTTTCTGCCACTCCGAAAGTGACATGCCCGAGGATACCTTGAAAAAATTCACAGAAACATCCGGCCTGTTGCCTTTGGGCAGTACTTTATCGCCTGTAAAGCATTCCGCGGGCAGCTCATTCCTTACGCTGTTCAGGTATGTCCCACCGAAGACGCCCATATCCAGCATCTCTTTTGGAGTATATGCGGGATAAAACCGCGGGTCCCACAGTGAGCCATTTACAAGGAGCTTTCTCGTCTCCGGTGATATATCTTCTCCGTATCCGGCATCTCCATTGGTCATGCGGAGATCCAAAATCATAGAGCCTTTCTGGGTGATGACTTCTCTTCAAGAGCTGACAGAACTGTCTGCGGATCCCTTACCTTGCTCAAAAATATCATTGAAGCGATTATGTATGGCTTGAAGCTTGCCTGTTTGAACAGGGGCAC
>JBFXIQ010000031.1:6147-15997 GCA_050175815.1 Synergistaceae bacterium | reverse complement strand
TAATAGAAAGAAATCATGCGATACATGGCAAAAGCATAGCCAACAAGATACTGGTACTCAAATCAGGCAAGGGAAGCTCTGTCGTCCAGGTAGACGGTTTCTACCAGCTGTGGGTCAAAAACAATCTACCTGCCGCAATCATACTCAAGGATACAGAACCTGTCATAGTATCCTCTGCCGTAATGGTCGGATGTACGATGGTCGACCGCATGGAGTCCGACCCCTATGAAGCCATCGCGGACGGTGACTACGTAGAGGTCGACGCTGACAAAGGCGAGATCCGCGTTAGAAAAAATAAGCAAGCATAAAAATAGGTAGTTACGCCGCAAAAAGGGCGTTTTCTATAATTCTGTAATAAGCAAAAAATCAAAGGGGGAAACAGCAAATGAAGAAGTTTTTGTCAGTATTTATGGTTATTTTAGTAGTCGCTGTATTCGCGGGTACCGCTTTCGCGGCTCCGGAATACACTATCAAGGTCGGTTACATCGGTTCCGATTCGCACCCGACAATGAAGGCAATGAAAGAAGTCTTCGTGAAACAGGTCGAAGAGGGTTCAAAGGGCAAGATCAAGGTCGAGCTCTATCCCAACGGACAGCTTGGCGGCGACCGTGAGCTTTCAGAAGGAGTACAGATGGGCACGATCCAGATGGCTATCCCCTCTTCGTCCGCGCTCGCAGGATTCGACAAGAGGATCCAGGCTCTAGACCTGCCCTATCTCTTCACGTCAAGAAAGACCGCATTTGAAGCAGTAGACGGTATTCTCGGAGAGAAACTCAACGGCTACCTGGCTGCCAAAGGCATACTTATTCTCGGCTACCAGGAGAACGGATTCCGCCACGTGACCAACAGCAAGAAACCCATCAAGAGCCCTGCAGACCTCAAAGGCCTGAAGATCCGTACGATGGAAAACCCGATGCACATCGCATTCTTCAAGGCACTCGGAGCAAACCCTACACCAATGAGCTGGGGCGAACTCTACACCGCGCTGCAGCAGGGAACTGTTGATGCACAGGAAAACCCCTATGCAATGATCGACGACGGTAAGTTCTATGAAGTCCAGAAGTTTGTTTCCGAAACAGGACACGTCTTCTCCTACGAGATCCTTATCGCAAACAAGAAGTTCATGGAGAAACTCCCCGCAGATCTCAACAAGCTCGTAGTCAAGGCTGCCAAGGACGCTACAGCAAAACAGCGTCAGCTTATGGAAAAAGAGGAAGGCGCATTCAAGCAAAAAGTAATCAAAGCCGGAATGAAGGCAAACTCCCTCACAACAGAAGAGAAAAAACCCTTTGTAGAAGCAACAGCGAAGGTCTACCCGATGTTCGAAAAGGATCTCGGCAAGGATCTTATGGAAATAATCAAGAAAGTACAGAAATAAGAGTAAGTTTTGCACCACCGCTTCCGCCCTGCGGGACGGAAGCGGCTTTTTGGCATTAAGAGGGGGTCGAACCTGCAATGACTGTTAGTAAATTCCTTGATAATTTTGAAGAGTACTTCTGCGTTTGGACGATGGCCATAATGACAGTTATAGTCTTTATTCAGGTCGTAATGAGATATGTTTTTTCAAACTCGCTCTCGTGGAGCGAGGAATTGGCCCGTTTCATTTTCCTATGGCTCTCCTGGATCGGCGCCAGTTACGCAGTAAAAGAAAGAAGCCACTTCAGGGTGGAAATGTTTGCTAATATGATAAAAGGAAAATCACGCATATATTTTGAATATATGATTTTGATAGTATGGTTCGTATTCAGCTTCTTCCTCGCGTGGCAGGGAACGATGCTCCTGATCTTCCTGCAGGAAACAGGCCAGGAATCAGCTGCAATGCAGATACCTATGACATGGCCTTATGCTTCCGTACCCATGGGCTGCGCTCTGATGTGTATCCGGCTCATAGTTGAACTCTATAAACTCCATAAACATGGACTACCTGCCCCAGTGATTCCGGCAGCAGAGACAGCAAAATAAGGGGACTGAATCATGGAAGCCATAATTCTTTTTTCTATCCTCATAATCACAATAGCATTAAGTATCCCTATCGGGATAACTCTCGGACTTGCCACAGGAATAGCGATGTGGCTGACCTCGGACATCCCGATGATAATGCTCGCCCAGAAATCTGTGACAGGTCTGGATTCCTTCCCGCTGCTGGCTATTCCCTTCTTCATTCTGGCCGGAGCACTGATGTGCAACGGAGGCATTTCCCGCCGTCTTGTAGCACTGGCAGAAAGCCTTGTCGGCTACATCGTGGGAGGCCTTGCTATGGTAACGGTCCTCGCCTGCATGTTCTTTGCGGCAATATCGGGATCGGGACCGGCAACAGTCTCAGCCATTGGCTCCTTTATGATCCCATCTATGAAGGAGAGGAAGTACGATGCAGGTTTCGCAGCTGCGATAACCGCTGCTGCAGGCACGATCGGGGTCATAATCCCCCCGAGCATACCTTTCGTCATCTACTGTGTCGTTGCTCAGTGCTCTATAGGCGATATGTTCATTGCCGGCATCATCCCGGGGATCATAATAGGAATAGCGCTGATGTTAGTATGCTACATAACTGCCAGGAAGCGCAATTACAAAACCATGACTGATCGTCCAAGGTTCTCTGAAGTCGCAAAAGCCTTTAAAGAATCTTTCTGGGCACTGCTTGTTCCCCTTATTATCCTTGGAGGCATATACGGAGGCATTTTCACTCCTACGGAAGCAGCTGTCGTAGCAGTTGTCTATTCAGTATTCATAGGCAAATTTATATACCATGAACTCGACATGAAGGTCCTCTATGACTGTCTTAAATCAACTGGACTCATTAACGGGGCTACATCCTTCCTGATCGGTCTTTCAATGGCATTTGCAAGTTATCTTGCTATGGCCCAGATACCGGCAAAGATAGCAGCGTGGCTTACGACATTTGTTGACAGTCCATTTCTCCTTCTTATGATCATCAATGTATTCCTTCTGATCATCGGATGCTTCGTGGACAACATAGCCGCTGTCATCATCCTGACGCCTATACTGCTTCCTGTAGTCAAGATGATCGGTATAGACCCGATACACTTTGGACTTATAATCACTGTCAACCTTGCCTGCGGTTTTATTTCACCGCCATATGGGATCAATCTTTTCGTTGCGTCCGCGATATCCGGTGAGAGCATAGAAAGTATTTCAAGGGAGATCATCCCTGCTTTCGTTGCAATGGTAGGCTGCCTGCTGCTCTTTACATATTTCCCTATCTTCAGCATGGGACTGCTGCAGCTGATAAGGTAATATATACAACACCACTATCGCAAAAAGCGGCTGACTTATACTTGTCAGCCGCTTTTACTTTGAAACCAAGCCAATCTGCAGTATAGAAATCATTTTTTCTCCCTTAGCCGGCTCTCTTTTCATATGTCCCTCAGCTTATAATGAGGCTGTTCAGCCTTTTGCTTTCACGATCCCGATTTCTTGATCTGTAAAAAAATGATATATTAAAGCGGTATCAGGCAGGGAGATGAAAAGATGCACCCGATCCTCTTTGAATACAGTTTTATAACTGTCAGGACCAGTTATTTTTTTTGGTTTGCCGCTGTCTCACTATTTATGTTCTGGACACGTTCCAGAGCAGTAATTAAGTATGGCCTGGATCGTAACAGGACAACGAACGCGATAGTGTGGACTTTTTTTGCAGCTGCTGCAGGCGCTCTCTTTTTTGACTTTTTTGGCAAAACCGTCCTACTTTTTACAAATGACCCTTCGTTCAGTGGGTTTTTCCCGGCCGAACTCTCCTCTTCCGGCGGGATATTGTGCGGCGGACTCACAGGCATATACAAATCCTACAGGGAACAGCTCAGGTGGAATGATTTTGCTGATGCTGCAATGATACCTGCAGCAGCGGCAATTGCCATATGGAGGCTGGGATGCTTTTTCGACGGGTGCTGCCGTGGGATCATCTTCGAAGGTTCGTGGCTGCCATGGTTCGCCGTGCATTATCCAGACGATCCTGCTTCTGTTTTCCGGTTCCCTTATCCGCTGATAGAATCAGTCTTCATGCTTCTACTGATGTTATTTCTGACTTCGTTTGAAAAGATCTTTTTTAAAAAGAGGGCTCCCGGCCATACTCTGCTGACTCCTCTTTTCATCCTTGCTTACGGTGCTTTCCGTCTTTTGACCGACCCGATAAGAGAAGCGGGACTAAGGAACGGGGGACTGCTGATCTTTGCCTTCTTCGTCCTCATAGGAACTCTGACATCTCTGTTCACGATATACAGGTCCGTTCACCCGGATAAATAAAAGATCCGCCTCAAGCCAGGAACATCCGGAACATTTCTGATCCTGACGTTATTTTTAATTTCAGCCTGATGCTGTATATTATGTAACAGTATTTTCTGTCCGGAACAATTTCTAAAAGACCGCTGAGGATCTTATACAATGTTTGTCTCAGAAGATAGGGGAAGTGCTTCAGTATCTAACATGAGGAAACAGAAGGGCTTCACATTGGTAGAAATACTCCTCGCAGTCGGGCTGGTCGGCATTATTGCTGTCGCTGCCCTGGCTCCGCTCGTGTTTACCGTGCAGTCCCTTGAGACCGTTCAGAAGGACTGGGGAAAAAACATGAAAGCGATGGAAGCTGCCGACAGGATATTTTACGACACAAGAAATTTTGCCGTGAGCAATTCTTTCCCGATTTTTCGGACTGTACATAAGGATGGACTGATTGTCGGAGAGGATGACAGGCTCCTTGTCTGGTCGGCCGCTCCTGTTAAGGAGAACAAAGCGCCGGGGCTCATAGTTTATAAGATAGTATCTTCATCAAGCCTCAATAAGTATGAACCTGGACTCTACCGATGGGAGATACCGGGATGGAGATCTGCGGCAAAGGGATCCGATGAAGATGCAGGGCCGACAGCTTTGGATACAGACAGTCTTAGGCCGGAAGACGGCAAAATGGTGCTCAAAGATGCAGAGGGGCTAAAACTCTCCGTCTGGTCAGGAGAGTCATGGTCCGATGAATATACAGGGGAGCTCCCGAAAGCCATGAAGATAACGATAACACTAAACGGAAGAAAGCAAGTTTATGAAGATTCACTCCCGACGATCCTCAAAGAATAAGGGGTTCATCCTTATATCCGTAATGATATCAGTCACGTTGCTGCTTACTGCCGCGACAGCATTTTCGTGGTACGCAAGGACTGAGATGAAAAGGGCGGAGGCGGTTAGCTTCACAGCCAGAAGCAGGAGCATTGCTGAGATCGCCTGCAGGTATGCGTCAAAAAAGATCGCGGAAGACAGTAACGGATATGACAGCCGATCTGAGCCCCTTTACGCTTATAATGGTGTATTGAGATCGGAGATCGACGGCTTCATGGTCGAAGTTGCAATAGAACCGCTTGATGACAGGATACCTATAAACGGTATTTTGCTGCCGGATAAGGTCACCATAAGGTCTGAGTACTCCGACGCATGGGATAGGATATGGGAAAATGTGGGATTGCCATGGCTTTCCGCGGTAGTATTGGATTTTATTGACTCCGACAGCAGCCAAAAACTGGAAGGAAGCGAAAGGGATACAAGCATCAACCGCGAACTGAGCGATCTTGCCGAGCTCAGACTGATAAATGAGATAGACAATGGGGTGCTGTGGGGTACAAAAGACATCCCCGTAGGACTGGCGGGATATCTTACCGTTTACGGAAAAGAAAAGGTCAATATCAACACCGCTTCGCCACAGGTGATAGCAATAATGGACGAGAAGATAGACATTGCCCAGGCTCGGAATTTTGCCGCCTTAAGGATGATGTATCCTATAAAAAGCCTGGATGATATGAAAAAGATCCCTAACATTCCTGTGGAAGTCATAACAAAGCTTTCTAATGTTATCGCTTTTGAAAGCTCTTATTTTCGTCTGAATATCAATGTATCATATGGAAATGATAAGGAAAGGAATTTCAGGCTCATACTAAAACGGGGAAACGGATCTTGCAGCGTGGTGCGATGGGAGGAATAGGCGAGACAGATGACAGTTTTCAACAAACTGAGAGATTTATTATCACAAAATGCGAGGAACAATGCAAAAATGGATGATAATATCCGTTTCTGTACTGAAGAGGATATTGTCGATCGCAATGTGACTCTGCCTTCTGCACAGAACGGACGGATCATCGCGCTCCTTCAGCTCAGGACGCTCTCAGTCCACCCTTTTTCCTTCCCTTTCGGAAAAAACGGGAGGGTGAGAGATGCTCTGAAGATGTCATTCAGGTATGCGCTCGGAAACGATGACGATTCCATCCTCATGATACCCCAGGTGACAGAACAGGGAACTGACAAAACTGAAGGAGTCGTATGGTTCGTTTCGAAGGCCGAAATAGAGGAAACAGAAGAAAGGCTGGGCGACGGGATCACTTTCTGGCCGGCTCCGCTGGCTTTGTTCCATGAGACAGGGGGTAATGGCCTGGCAATATGGAACGCTGACAGCGGAACCTCCGGAATGCTTTTTAAGGACCGGTCTCCTCTTCTATACAGATGGACACCTTCTGCAGAAAACTCCGTGAATGACCTTGAGAAATGGTTTGTCGATTACTCACGATCCGCGGACATCCCGATAGATAATATCATCATCGCAGAAAGATCATCTCTTTCTGCAAGAAGTATCCAAAAAGCAGGAAGAGAGACCCTGAGGTCATTAACGGGCTCCGTCTCCCTTGATCTTTCAACGAAAAGTGCCTACAGTGCAAAAAAACTGGAATCTTTTTTCGCAGCTGCCTTCAGCACAGCAAGGGCTGCGGTCTTCCTCGGCCTCTTGTTTCTTGTCCTCTCGGCAGGAGCTTTTTTTTACAGCATACTGAACAGTGATCATTTTGAGAACGTTTCCTTTGAAATTTACGGGATAGCTTTTGGAGAGAAGTCCAACAGTCCTCTGGCTTCCTCAGCAGCAAAAATAAAGAACCTCGGCGTTAGCGGAACGAACATGAGCCTGGGACAGACTCTGGACAACATCGCGGCCGCCTGGAAAGAATCTGCTTCATCAGGATCGCTGAAGCTTGACGCGATCAGATACGGGACTGAGCGGACTGAGATACAGGGCTCAGCTTCCGGCAGCACGCCCGTAGAGTCCCTTCGCGATTCCCTGAATAAAAACGGTTTTAACGCGAAGATCTCCGACATCCAACAAATACCGGGTTCAGGAATGCGTTTTTCAATAGGACTTGAGAGTTCGGAAGGGAGCGGGCAGAAATGGTCGAAGAGATAAGGGGACTGCCTGAAACAAAAAAGCTGATCCGCCTCGGACTGCTCGCACTTTTGATCTGGACTGCTGCCGCTGCTCTCTTTCTGGAAGCTTCGGCTGTTCTGAACAGCAGCAAAGAAAGGGCCAACGATGCAGCAAAGATCCTTGATGCGGCAAATACCTTTTACTCGTATCCTTCACGAACTTCTGCAGAGGGAAAAGAGCCTTTGTCACTCCTTACGGATGCGATAAATGAACTCAGCCTGAAAGACCGTGTGGGGCTGATAAACTCGGGATCGTCGGGGCTGACTGTCCAGATGACCGAACTGAACGGAACAGAATTTGTCTCTTTCCTGAAGCGTCTCTCTGAAAAGGGCCTTCAGGTGAACACAGCCGATATAAGAGCTATAACTTCCGCTCAAAAGGGAAGGCTCATCAACGCATCTATGCTGATAGGAGCAACCGGCGATGGCTCTCTCTAAAACACTTAAAGCCATTTTTGCAGGATCGTTGGGGCTTATTGCAGGCCTGGCACTTTTTTTTCCATGGGACTCAGCTGCAGAGTATGCCGCGAGCAGGGCAGCCGCGACAGCTTCGGAAAAAAATATTTTTCTCTCTTTCCAAAATATTTATACTGAGGGTCTTCTGAACAGGAAATTCATCTGCAGAGGCTTCTCAGCAGATATGCCCGCTGTGTCGATCAAAATCAGCGAAGCCAGAGTGGATCCGATGTTCATAAGGTCTCTGATATCCGCCTCCAAAACCGGAACTCTGTCCTTTGGCAGAGGAGAGATCACAACGGTAACAAAGCAGAAGCTCAAATGGACATCCGGCACTGCAAATATAAAATCCAACGGAGACACCCTATATATCAATGACATTACGCTTACCGGTGACGTATCGGCAAAGGGCTTTATTAATATTTCAAATGAGACAGGTAATATAGTAAACGCAGATATAACCGCCCGTTTTCCCTATGAGTTTGACAGGGCGCTTCAGATGCTGAGCAGTATGCAGGTGCTCCCCCTGACAAAGATCAGCTCCGGGGAATGGAGGATAACAAGGTGAAAGACGACCTTAGCTCCCGTTTGTCCAAATTAAAAAATGGGATGTACGAGCTGTTCAGAAACGGATACACCTCTGGCGACAAACAGCAGTCAAAGAGTGTTCTTATACCTGCCGTATCATTTCTTGCAGGTCTCATCATCGCATCAGTTATGTGTTTTTTCATAGAATTTTCCCTGCTGAATGGGTCAACTGAGGCAAAATATGTTCTTGCAGAGACAGTCTCAAAAAGGTCCCCATCACTTATCCACTCTGTGAATACTGATGCCTACCAGAATTTTTCCGATTCAAACCCACTGGGGGTGCTTATGCCGGACGGAGGCAAAAGCAGTTCGGGCGTTCAGTCATATCAGATCAAAGACATGAGCCTTGCGGGAACGCTTCCAGGCATTGGAGCGTGGGTCCGCGACAGATCCTCAACTCGTTTCATATTGAAAGGTGAGGAAATAAACGGGTACAAACTGGACAATGTCAAATACATGGAAGTCACTCTCCTGAAGGGTGATGAAGGACATCTCCTGTTTATGAACATCTCTACCGGCAATCTGACCCCCCCGCAAAGGGCCTCAAACCGCACTCAGCCAAGCAACGCTCCACCTAAAAAAACTTCCCCCAAAAAGGTACATCCTGGAATAGAACCTGCTTCGGAAGGGGTAGAGGGAGTGGTACCGAGGGAACTGGTGGACAAGCTGCTGATGAACCCTTATGACGAGATCGCCAAAATGAGAATGGTTCCTGCCGAAGGCGGAGGCATGCAGCTGGCAAAAATAGATCCTGACAGTGTCCTTGGGCTGGTCGGAGTCCAGAAGGATGATGTCATAAAAGCCGTAAACGGAGTTGAGATATCCAATCTCAGCGATGCGACGAACGCTGTCAATTCGATGATGTCGGGTACAAGGTTTGACGTGAAGGTCGAAAGGTCCGGCAAACCTCTGGAATTAAAATATCAGGTAAAATGAACGTCAAAAGGGAACGCGCCTTCACATTAGTTGAAGTCATGGTGGCTGTGGTCATACTATCCCTGACCGCGACCGCAGCGATAAGGCTTGTTATGCTCGGACAGGAAGGACTCAGAGGAGCAAAGGCCGAGATCACGCTGACAGAAGAGGCAAAGGCTATCAGGACAGGTATAATGCTGGGAACATTACAGACGTCAGGCAAACGCGGCGATATAATATGGGAGACCTCTGACGGAACAAGGGAAATGTTCGGCGAGGATTTTGGAAGATTGGACCTTTCCGGCCCTAAGCAGACAGAAATGATCATTATCAAAGAAGATATGAGATGGAAAAAGATTAAAATCAGAAACACGAAAGAAGACCGTAATATCGTCATATATATGCCATATGACTGATTCTGGATAATTATCGCCGCTATCGCGGGCAGCCAGCCTTACATGCAGTTTGTAAAAAAAGAAAGACAAGACAGGAAGAACAAAACAAATTACAGCATCAAACCAGCCATATAATATTTACACATTATTCATACCAGCAGCCGGGGAGAGATCTGACATGTCCAAGAAAATTAAATTATTAGCCTCCATCTTTATCCTTTTATTTATAATCTCTTCATCAGCCGGATGCATATATGCGC
>JBFXIQ010000031.1:0-6047 GCA_050175815.1 Synergistaceae bacterium | reverse complement strand
AATATTTACACATTATTCATACCAGCAGCCGGGGAGAGATCTGACATGTCCAAGAAAATTAAATTATTAGCCTCCATCTTTATCCTTTTATTTATAATCTCTTCATCAGCCGGATGCATATATGCGCAGACGCAGGAAAATCTGGACGAAGAACAGAATCTTGCAGCAGCAGCCCGCCAGATGAGGCAGTCAAACAATGTACAGCTTAATTTCAGCAACCTTGAGATCGGCAAGTTCCTTAGGTTCATGTCAGAACTTCTGAATGAAAATATCGTAGTGGATCCCTCTGTCGGAGGAAAGGTCTCTGTCGTTTCGCCAAAGTCCATCTCGTTAAGGGAGGCGAGGGAGGTAATGCTCTCCGTGCTTGAGATGAACAACCTTTCGATACAGAACATGGGCGGGTATTCAAAGGTATTGCCTGCAAGCTCCGGACCGACACTGAACAACACTGTTTTCAAGGGAGACCGCAGCATAGCTCCGGGTGAGGCCCTCACTGTCCAGGTAGTCCCTCTTCGCCATGTAAAGGCAGGATACATAACGGAACCGCTCAGATCCGCAGTGCCGGACATAAACGTCACACCCCTTGAAAATGGAAATGCCGTCCTGCTTACAGGGAAGGCCTCGGCTTTGAACCGTTCTGTAAGCGTGATAAGAGCCCTTGACGCCCAGGACAGCGTAAGGAGCATTAAAGCTTTCACCCTGACACATGCTAATCCAAAGATCGTGGAATCTCAGCTCAATGTTATGTCCAAAGACACTTCATCCAAACTTTCGGGTATCCTTGCAGTAGGGGACGAGAGGACAAGGCGTGTCGTGCTTATTGGAAGCGGTCAGGCTCTTAGGGAAGCTGATCGGGTGCTTAAAATACTTGACGCCCCTTCGCGCGCTGGAAGCTTCCATGTTTACCGCCTGCAGAACTCGGACGCAAAAGTGGTGGCTGAACAGATGAACAGCATCTTGGCAACTGCAGCAAAACTTTCTCCTGACCCAAAAGGTGCAGTCCCTTCCTCGGTAGTTCCGGATCTGCCGACCAACAGCCTTGTCTTTACAGCCTCACCTGAACAGTTCGGTTCGCTCAAGGAGATACTGGTCCAGCTCGACATCCAGCCAAAGCAGGTACTCCTGCGCGGCCTGATAGCCGAAGTCAACCTGAACAAGCTCAACAGCGCCGGCATAGACTGGGCAGCCTGGGGAGGCGGCATAACAGGTGACGCTGTAATAGCCGGCAACGTTCAGATGGGCAGTTCCTCAATCCCTGATAATGTAATTGACCTTTACGACAAGCTGATCACAACAGAGGAAATATACACGAATCCTGTCACAGGGAACACATATACAACAACAAACACCGACGGCAAAGCGCTTATATACACCTATGTAAAGATGCTTAACAAGTACGACGCTATAAACGTACTCTCGATGCCCCGGCTTATGTGCACCGACAATCTCCCAAGCCATCTGCAGGTTGGCCAGGTCATTCCGCAGGTGAAGGGGACACTGACAGATACGACAAATCCAAGATCTGTTCAGAACACATACGAGTACAAAGACGTAGGACTCATATTATCAGTAACGCCCCATGTAAGGAGCGGAAACCTTGTCGCCCTTGAGATAGAACAGAGGGTGGAGGACCTCCTTACCACGATGGGCTCACCGACCCCTGTAACATCGAAACGGGAGGTAAAGACAAACGTCCTGGTTGCCAACGGAGACACGATAATAATCGGAGGACTGATAAGGGAGGCTGAAAAGGTCCTTAAAAACAGGGTGCCTTTCTTCTCGTACATCCCCCTTATAGGTAACCTCTTTAAATCAAGCGAAAAACAGAGGGAAAAGGTCGACCTCATGATATTCCTTACTCCTTACATACTGGAAGATCCCAAGGCTGCTTCGAGGATGACCCACAGCATAATCGGCGACGGACAGCAGCTTAGTCCTGCTGAAGTGGGCACATTGATGAAGAATCACGAAGATTACCAGAAATCGATAAAGAACGAAGGAGTAACAAAGGAGATGCTCGATCCTAATAATATCCTGAGCGAAGATAAGCAGGAAGAGAAAAAGAGTGACTGGAAGTCAAGATACAACGAACTTGTGAAAGAGATGGAAACAAAAGAGAAAGATAAGGAAAAATGACGCTGAAGCCCATGCCCTCACCTGAAGAGATCCTGGAACTTATCCCTTCCGGGGTGAGCCTTGATACTCTTCGCGATAAAGGGATCGTTCCTCTCAGAAAATCAGAGGGGATCATGTCTGTTGCCCTTTCCGACCTATCTGCTTTCACCGAAGCGCAGCTGATCGCATCAAAGGCCGAGATGTCCTGCGAAACAGAAATATACCCTGCATCTGAGATACAGCATCTTATAAGAAGCCTTTACGATATAAAGAGCGGGATAGTCCAGGATACGCTCAGCTCAATAGAGGAAGTAAACGACCTCTCTGAACTTGTCCGTCAGGAAGTTATGAGTGATACCGTGGATGCTCCTGTCATAAGGCTCGTAAACGGGATAATCGTAGAATCACTCAAAGAAAGAGCTACAGACATACATATAGAGCCTTATGAAGACAGGGTCACCGTGAGGTACAGGGTAGACGGCGTGCTTATTGACAAATACAGCCTCTCCAAGGGACATCAGGCCCCTGTCACAAGCAGGATCAAAGTTATGGCAAACCTTGATATAGCAGAGAGGTTCGTCCCTCAGGACGGAAGGATCGGAATAAGCCTCGGAGAGCGAATGGTCGACATAAGGGTCAGTTCTCTTCCCACTCAGCATGGCGAAAGGCTGGTCATGAGGCTTCTGGACAAGGCAAGAGGGCTGCTCTCTCTTGAAGAGCTTGGTATGAAGCCTGACGAGAGAAAAAGGCTGGAAGAACTCATTAGGCGTCCTAACGGCATGATACTTTTCACGGGACCGACCGGTTCAGGTAAAAGCACCAGCCTTTATGCGATCCTCCAGGCGCTGGCAAGACCACAAGTGAACATTATAACTGTGGAAGACCCCATTGAGTACGACCTCCCGGGCGTCGGACAGGTCCAGGTAAACGACAAGGCCGGGCTTACATTTTCTTCTTCCCTCAGATCGATACTCCGTCAGGACCCCGACATCATAATGATAGGAGAAATGCGCGACTTTGACACGGCACACATAGGCATACAGTCTTCGCTTACCGGACACCTGGTGCTTTCAACGCTGCACACTAACGATTCGATCAGTGCGGTAACAAGACTTATCGATATGGGGATCGAACCGTATCTTGTTTCAGGCTCTTTGCTCGGAGTAGTCGCACAGAGACTTGTAAGGAGGATCTGCCCCCATTGCAGAGAAGAGGTCCCTGCATCAGGAGTGATCCTTCAGCATGGAATAGATATGGCATGGCGGGGAAAAGGATGCGAAAAGTGCAGAGGAACAGGATATATCGGACGTTTCGGCCTTTATGAGCAATTTGACGTCACACCGGAGATACAGGCAGCCATAGCGGAGAAAGCCCCTTCTTCGGAGCTGCGCAGACTGGCACAAAAAAATGGTTTCTACACCCTTCTCGAACTGGGCATAAAGGCAGTGGCGAACGGCGAGACGACCCCCGAAGAAATGCTGCGGGTGGTCGGAGAGGTGTAAGACTTGCCCCTTTTTAAAGCTGACGTTTACACGGCAGACGGCCGTCAAAAAGAGCTCCGTAAAGAAGCGGCGAATGAGAATGAGCTGCTTAGGGAGCTCATATCAGATGGACTGACAGTAGTAAGCATAAAAGAAGAAAACAGCAGAAAGCTCAGCCTTTTCTCCGGACGCAGGAAGAGGGCCAGGCAGATCAGCCTGGAAGATCAGCATCTCTTCTGCATAACACTCTCTTCCTACATAAAAAGCGGACTTTCGATAACTGAAGTTCTCAGGCTGCTTCAGAGTCAGACCAGAAATAAACTCCTAAGACCTATCTACACTGAGCTGAGGGAATCTGTCGAGGGCGGCCGTTCTCTTGCAGCTTCAATGCGTGTCGCAGGGGTCTTCAGAGAGAGCCTGGTCGGCATGGTCGAATCAGGGGAAAGATCCGCCTCGCTTCCTGATATTCTGGAGAAAGCTGCGGAACTGATACACAACGAGGTCCATCTCCGAGGGAAGCTTCGTTCTTCGCTTACCTATCCGCTCCTGATGTTCGTGGTCGGAATGGCAGTGGTAGTCTTCCTCCTTGCGTTTGTTGTCCCAAGGCTGACAGCGCTGGTAATTGATTCAGGAGCGGAACTTCCATTTGTGACCCGTCTTTTGATCTTCATCTCTGATGCTGTAAAGATGGCCTTTATTCCATTCCTAGCAGCTCTCTTGATTGTTTTCATATTCCTCCGCAGAAGCGGCAGGAGCATTACCATCCCTATATTCAGAGATATAAAGGAAAATATTGCATTCTCAATGATATTTTCACAGACCGGGACGCTTCTGAAATCCGGCCTCCCGCTTATTCAGGCACTCAAACTCACAGAACCTCTCGACCCTGTCAAGGGAAGGCTCCAAATTGTGCAGGACCACATAAGAAAAGGTTACAGATTTTCACAGGGGCTCGAAAAAGAGGGTTCCTTCCCAGAGGAGATAGTCTCTGTGGTAAGGGTCAGCGAAAACGGGAGGGATCTTCCTGACGGACTGATCCGGCTGGGCAGCAACTGTTGGGATATCGCGCAGTCATCGATGCAAAAATACGCTACTCTTGCAGAGCCTTTGATAATACTTGCAATGGGTTTTCTTGTAGGGTTCGTGGTGATAGCAGTGCTTCTGCCTATTTTTGACCTTTCGACACTTGCAACCAGATAGAAAATTATCTGAGAGCGCTTAAGGGATCGACCGGAAAACTGTTCTTTCTGACCTCAAAGTGAAGATGATTGCCGGTCGACCTTCCGGTGCTCCCAACATAGGATATCAACTGACCGGAATAGACCTGATCGCCTTTTTGGACTGCCAGATCGCTGCAGTGTCCGTAGAGGGTCGTGATCCCGTCTGCGTGATCGATGACAACAGTCTTGCCGTACCCTCCCATCCAGCCTGAATAGACAACTACGCCATCCATCGCTGAGACTATCGCTCTCCCATATGGAGCCATTATATCCAGGCCCGAGTGGAAACTGCCTGCCGAAGCATAAGAGAGGCTCCTCCAGCCAAACAGGCTCGAAACTCTTCCTCTGACTGGCCACATAAGGGTATTTTGCAATAAATGCTCTCTTCCGGATGCTATTTTAACCATTCCACTTTCTGTCTGTATAACTGCAGCATAATCAGCACCCGGCAAAAAGACCTCTCTGCCCGAAGAGAGCGGCAAGGCGGGGTCTATGGCGTTGACTGCACATATCTGATCTATCTTCGTACCATAGAGGGATGAAAGCCTTTCGACGCTTTCCCCCTCCGAGACTTTGACAAAGATCCCTTCCCGGTCGGGTATCCGCAGCACCGTACCCGATAAAAGGCTGTTAATTTTTTCCGGACTGTTTGATCCTATTATAGTATCCGCGCTGAGATCGAACCTTTCAGCTATCGACCAGAGGGTATCTCCATCTTTTACTATGTATGCCGTGACAGATATCAGTTTTTTCTGTCTTAAAAACTCTGCCTCCTTTTTAAGAATGACTTCGTCATAATGTCTGTTGTCGCCCATGGAGTAGATCAGTTTATCAGTTACTACACCCCCGTTTTTGGACAGTGTGCCGTAAAGTTCTCTCTCGGGCGGCGTAAGATTGGACATGTTAAGCAGGTCCCTTCCGCCTATTGAGATAACATCTTCACCTGAAGCGCTCCTTGGATCATGAAGGCACAGTTCACCTGCCACAGACAATGATACCGCTGCGGCGGCCATGATAATGGATGAAGAAAAGAGCATTATTGTTTTCTTATACTTTCTAATTATTGCAGCTGTCATTTCCATCCTTGCCCTGTTCCTTCCAGAAAATGTTAGGTCCTCAACTTTCCCACCTGTTATTATACGTGGACTTAAAACTTCTGTTTCTCGTTTTCTCCACACGTTCTGAGCAAAAACACTAGTAACCCTAAAACCTTAAAGTTACTGGTTTCCCG
>JBFXIQ010000030.1:0-16632 GCA_050175815.1 Synergistaceae bacterium | reverse complement strand
TATTTCCCGTTGTTCTCCTTAATTTCCTTTCCGGGTTCTTTAAACGCTTGTACCCAATCTGGCAGTGCCATGCGGAGCCCCCCTCTATAGTCCATACCAGGTACTATAATTATAATATAAAAAATAGAATCCTGCAATAGCTTAGATGTATCAAAATCAGCTTATCACAGGATCCTTTAATCGGAAGACATCGAATATCCTGACCCTAGTACCTATTCTTGGAAAAGTTTGGGTTTAAATCTTTCATTGCTGAAAGCCCTCCTCCTGTTTATCAGGGAACGCATGGGGAACGTTTTTTATGGTACAACGCACCCCATTAAAAAACAAGGTTTACTATCAGACAATATCACTTTCAGTAATAGCAAGGGTTTATAAGACCAATGGATCGGCGAATGTTTATAAATACTAGACCCTTTGTGGGACTGCAAATCCTTCATCCCCGGTTCGAATCCGGGTGCCGCCTCCATAATTTTCGATAGAAATAAGATCAATAAAACATAAAAAGGGATCTCCGGACTCAAGTCTGGAGATCCTTTTTATGTTTTGCAGAGGATGCGGGATCTTCAGTAAGACCACAGCTGACAAACAGATCAGATGTCTTTCCGGGGAGTCCATACCATCAATACTACAGACGCTACGATAAGGGGAGTTGCAACAAGCATATTGATACTCAGACGTTCCCCTCCCAGAAGCCATCCCAGAAAAACAGCCACTACCGGATTGACAAAAGCATGGGTAGCGACTCTGTTTGCCGGTTCTACCCTCATCAGCCAGAGAAAAGATGAGTATGCGACAATGGAGCCGAAGATTATCAGGTAAATAAGCGCAAGCACTGATCTGTAGGAAAAAGAGGCCATACTTTGATAATTTCCGGTGAAGGCCGATATCAGAAAGTGTATGGACATCATTACAGCGCCGCCGCACATCATCTGCATTCCCGACGACATCAGCGAGTCCTCATGAATTTTCGGATTCCTTGAGATAAAAGCGCCTGTTACCCAGGTGAGTCCGCTCAGAATAAGCATAAGCACCCATATCAAATAACTTGATTCAAATGAGAAATCCGCGTTAGGATCTCCTGTGACCAGGAAAAAGATGCCCAAAAAGCCAAATATTATCCCAACATAATGACGCTTTACAGGTCTTTCGCCATTGAAGAACAGCCATCCTAATACGCAGAACCAGAGCGGCTCCAGTGCAACAAGAAGGGCCGCTATGGAAGATGGCACTACGGTTTCAGCGCTCGTTATCAGTCCGTATGATATTACGAATGGGAGCAGAGAAGCCATAAAGGCATTTTTCCATCCCAGCACAGTAGTCCTGTAACCGGACTGGATATGCCTGGCGACGAAAAGTATTATTCCGGCACTAAGAAATCGTGCTCCTCCCGAAAAAAATGGAGGAATGGTCTCAACAGAAAATCTTATGGCAAGATATGTGGATCCCCAGATAATATAGACCATGAGATAAGCAAAAATAAGAACTGCTTTTGAAGGCTTGCTCATCCCAACAGGAGACATGTGACAACCTCTTTTCATTGTTAACAGCATTCCGTCCATTATCAACAGACAGTTCAGCAATTATACAGCCATCTTTCAATAATTTTTTCCCCATATTTTGAGAAAACGTTGTTTAAGTGCATATACCCATGCAATAATGACAAATATAAATCAAAATTTCAGAGTTATGGAATTATGTTGTGATGTATATTTAAAAGCAACCTCTATCATGGGAGGCCGTAAATTTTGAAAGATATCGTAAAAATGCAGTTATTCGTAGAAAGACACATGCCTGATGGGAGAGCATTGACCGTACCCTGTACGATCGAAGTCCTTTCCGAAAGAGACGAGGACATCTCAATTAAACTTCACAACGAAGTCGCACATGGGCTAAGCCGTGAGATATTTGCAGCGAGCACAGAAGATGACCTCAAAAGATTTATGGGCAAGGACGGTCTTGCTGTAGGTGCCAGATATGAAGACCGCCTTATCTGTCTTAGGACGCTCAAAACTTCACCTGAATGGGTCAGGGAATCGCTGAAAGATTACAATCTTTCTCCTGAAAAATATGTTAATTCTGCAGTAACCGGTTTTTGCGTAGTAGACAGGGAATTCAGGGGAAACAATATACAATTTCTTACACAGTTTTACGCAGAGAACATTGTTTCGAAAAAATATGATTCGGTAGTTACAACTGTATCCCCCAAAAACATCTTCAGCCTGCAAAATGTACTTGCATGCGGATACTATATTATTGCAATAGAATGGGCCTACGGAGGTTTTTTGCGTTTTGTCCTAAAAAAAGAATTTTATCCGGCATACCCACTCTGGACTCACGGACATCTGAGGATCCCTATCAGAGAAATAAAAAAACAGCAGGAAGCGATTTCAAAGGGCAATGTCGGCTACAAGATCGTCAGAGGTCCGATGGGATTCATAATGCTTTACGGCAGAGTGGGTCCCTGAGACTTACCTTTATACCAGAAAAATGGCAGTCCTGCCGTTAAGACATGGACTGCCATTATTATTAATTGTCCGGGAAAAGCTATATCAGTTTTTTTATTATTCCTGAGATCAGACTTGGTCCGGGAAAAAAAGCACGGGACAACTTTTTGCCCGTGAAGCCCGTCATCAGACCGGCAAACGCAATTGCTCCGAGAACATGCAGAGGTTTTCTTTTGATTATACGGACAGGATCGAACTCCATGATCGCGGCCTTAAAATTGGCCTTCGCCTCTTCAAGAGTCAGTTCTTTTTTGTTCTGCTCCAACGCCAGCCCCACCTTTGCCGTAAGTGATCGCCCTGCCCTTAGAAAGCAGCCATATACCGGTTCCTAAAAAAAGAACAGCAACAGCAAGGGCAGAAATAGGTTTTCCGATATGATCGCTCAGCCAAATGTACAATGCTGCTCCAACGGCAAAAACTCCGTAAATGACCAGTGAGACACCAAAGAACATAATAAGAAATCCCTCCATCACAAGTACGGATTTCTCTTTCAATGTTCTTCCTTCGGCCTCAACGAGATCAAAAAAACTAACTATTAAGTTGGCAAAAGTTTCCAACTTTAATCACCGTTCCTGTCCAAAGCCCAAGAGGCCTGATTACTATTCTTCTTCGGCACGCCAGCAACAATAATCGAGAAGTTTTCCTATTACTATACCGGCCCCAAAAGCTATGACCACAGAAAGGAACGGGTTGTCTGATACTCTCGTTCCTACTTTGGAGACAGCAGCTCTTCCCGGTTCTTCATATTTTTCGATAACCGGCTTTACCGCTGCAAGGAGGGTCTTAGCTCCGTCATCCAAGGTGTTTTTCACCTTGTTGAAATCAATGATGCGTTTGGCTTCGGCCTTTTCCTGCTGTTCCGCGATCGCACATTTCAATGCCTCGATTTCAGCCTTCAATTCCATGATGATATCTTCGCTTTTATTCACCTCTGTCATGGCAATACCTCCTTCTGATTTTTCTGATCCAGTTCGTATTGCTTATGATCTCTGTTTTGTTATTTTATCATGATAGAGTATTTTCAGGAAATAAAAGGTTAAAATATAAGTATAATTACTGCAATAATTTATTTAACAGTCGGAGGTCAGAAAATGAGAGAGAACTACGTAGAGGTACCCCTCCTGCAGCAGAGGGAGATCGAAATGAAGGTACTTGGACCTGTAATAAGGGCGTTTGCTGAGGAATTCGGCAAGGAAAAAACGTATGATCTGGTACGAAAAACTATGCAGGAAATATCACGAAGCCTCGGGAAGGGAAAAGCATTCAATGGCGGCGGACTGGAAAACCTGAAAGAGAAATGCATTTCAAAGTGGAGCGAGGGGGGAGCGTTGGAGTTCAAGGTGAAGGAAGATCTTGACTCTGTGCTTTCTTTTGACGTCACAAGATGTGAATTTGCAAACCTATACAAAGAACTGGGATTCGGCGACATAGGATCTCTGATTTCATGCGACCGTGACTCGGCATTCCTGGAGGGATTCGATCCCGAACTGGAACTGGTACGAGAAAAAACTCTCATGGACGGGGATCCACTCTGTGATTTCTGTTATAGAAAAAAAGGATGATCTTTTGCATCCCGAAGAAAAGTACCAAGAGCTTGTTAAATTAATAAAAAAACTGGGAAGAGCCGCGGTTGCTTTTTCAGGCGGCGTCGACAGTTCTTTACTTGTTTTTGCTGCCAAAGAGGCATTGTGTGACAAAGCAGTTGCCTTCACTGTCTGGTCACCGTTGCTCTCATCAAAAGATAAGATAGAGGTCCTCGCTTTTGCTGAGAGGTACGGGATCAGGCTTTTCAAAATAGAACACGATGATCTTGACAGCAAAGATTTTTGCAAAAACGATCCGGAACGATGCTACGTATGTAAATCCAGAAGGCTTAACGCAATGCTTTCTTATGCATCACATCTTGACATTCCATGGATCCTTGACGGCTCAAATAGCGATGACCTTAATGACTACAGGCCGGGGATGAGGGCAGTAAAAGAATCGGCCAATGTCCTTTGCCCTCTTCTTAAGTGCGGCCTTTCGAAAAAGGAAATCAGGGAGATATCATCAAACCTGGGGCTGCCCACCGCAAACAAGCCCTCTGCGGCCTGCCTTGCCTCAAGAATACCTACAGGCACTGCGATCAGTGAAGAGATGATCTTGAAGGTCGATGTCGGAGAGAGTATCATCAGAAAACATCTTCCCTTAGATTCTCAACTAAGGATGCGTTATGACGGAATAACAGCAAAAATAGAAACAGACCGGGAAAATATTCCCGGTCTGATCAAGGATCTAAGTTTTATCACGGATAAACTGACCTCTATAGGAATAACTGATGTCTTGGTAGTGAAGGACGGCTATTCCATGGGAGGAGCTACATTTCGACCGAAATGAAGAGTGTCTGTCCTCCCCTGGACACCAGTATTCCCAGTGATTTGTTCTTTGCTCCCATGACCCTGTTCCAGTCATCCAGCGTCTTCATCTTTGTCCTGTTGACTTCTAGGATAACATCACCGGGCTGAAGTCCAAGCCTGGCACCCAGGCTCCCCCTGTCAACGTTTACCACGATAAGTCCCTCTTTTGATTCAAGCTTGAACTGCTTTTGAATTTCATTGTCTATCACTGCAGCAGTGATCCCCATCTGCTTTGATGTTTTTGCTGTGCCCGAAGGTTCCTTTGTGGGTTTACTGCCTGTTTTCTGATTTTCACCTTTGTCTATCTCGCCAAGCACTACTTCTATTGTCCTCTTTTTTCCATCCCTGAATATTTCGAATTCGACCTTGTCTCCGGCTAGCTTGTTCCTTACAGAAAAGACTACGTCCTGGCTGTTTTTGACCGCCTTGCCTGCTATAGATACGATCACATCGCCTCTCCGAAGTCCGTATTTTTCTGCGGGTGAGCCGGGCTGCACATCAGCAATGATCGATCCTTCCTTGACAGGTATCTTGTAGGCGTCGACAAGCGCAGCCGTCAGCGGCTGCACTGTTACCCCAAGCCAGCCTCTCCTGACTTCCCCATGCTGGATAAGATCATCCATGATCTGCTTGGCCATGTTGATCGGAACTGCGAACCCTATTCCCTGTGCATAAGGAACGATAGCGGTGTTGATACCAATAACCCTTCCGTTGAGGTCAATAAGTGGCCCTCCGCTGTTTCCCGGGTTGATCGCTGCGTCTGTTTGCATGAACCCCTGGAAGTTGACCCCGGGTGCCTGTAAGGTCCTGTTTTTAGCTGAAACTACTCCCGCAGTTACAGAATTCTCAAAACCCAACGGGTTGCCTATCGCGACGACCCATTCACCGACTTCTGTCGCATCAGAGTCTCCGAGCAAAAGCACCGGAAGGTCAGGAGCCTTGATCTTTATTACGGCAAGGTCGAATGTAGGATCCTGCCCGATTTTTTTCGCATCAAGGGACCTGCCGTCCAAAAGTGTGACCTTTATCTTGTCAGCACCTTCAACAACATGGTTGTTTGTCAGGATATACCCATCCTTAGTAACGATGAAGCCGGAGCCTTTGCCTCTTTGAGGCACCACTCTCTCCTGCATCCCGTCTCCGCCGAAGAAATCCTCTCCAAAAAATTCTTCAAAAAATGGATCCCTGCCGAATGGATTGCTCATTATCCTCTGTTTGACCATCGTCTCTGTGTCAATATTTACAACAGCAGGAGAGCTTTTTTTGACTATCGAGACAATAGGATTGCCGTTGTATACATCCTGTGCGTATGCTCCGACGGTCGCAGAGGCAACAGTTTTTGCCTCAGGTTCCCGGGCATTCTTTACAACAGTGTATTCTGATGCAACAAAAGTCCCAAAGGCTCCCCCGGCAAACATTATCGCACCGGCTGCAGCGGCAATACCAATTTTTTTCACAGCAGTTATAATTTTTTCTTTACTCATGAACACACCTCCACGTTCTCGGTTATGTATTTTTCAAATACGGATCTTATTTTAGTTAATTCTAATTAAATTACATCAAGTATATTACGTATGGCAAAGCGAGAGAAAAAACCTAAATCAACTTTGTAAACTTTATCGCGCATTTAGTTCCATTGTTCTTTGCGCCTTTGCCTGCTATAATATTAAAGTAATGCAATCCAACCACTGTGGAGCCTGTATATGAGGAAGATATTCAGATCTTATTTTCCGATCACTCGCACATTTTTTCTTCTGATAGCCTTTCTGGCTATTACTTTTTTTGCAATTTTTGCTCTCCTTGGGCATGTTAAGTCGATTTTTTTCTCTAATGCTGACACACAAAACCAATCAGTGATATCTATGGCAGCAAACATGGTCAACGAACGCATATACGCAAAACTCATCCAGCTGCAGGCACTGGCATATACCCCCTCTTCACAAAAGAATTTGTTCAGCAAGAAAAATCTGGATAAAAGACTCGAACAACTAAGACCGGAAGCTGCAAAGATCGGGTATGACTTCATCCAGCTGACAGACGCAGAGGGGAACACCGTAAGTACCAACGGAAAAAAAGTTGACATCGTTGAGACAGATCATTTTTATCGGGCCATTCGAGGTTTCACTGTTGTATCACAGGTAGTCAGCAATGATGTAACAAGCTCATCCAAACTATCAGCGAAGAGGATAGTTTTTTTAAGCGTTCCCGTTTTTTCTGGAGCTGCAGTTATTGGTGTACTTACCGCCGTGATAAATGTTGAGAAACTTTTCATGCTTCAAAACATAGACATTCCCTACAGCGGAACTTTCTTATGCCTGATAGATAAAAACAACAACGTTGTTGAGTATTCAGGAAGCTACCTGAGAGAGTTCGCTAATCTTACCAGAAGTCTAAACTTTTTCAGCCCCCTCTCTACCCTGATCGAATCAGATGAACTCAAGTTTCTCAAAGAAGAACTTTCAAACCTAGAAGGAAACATGATAAAACATCACAAAAGCACCAAAAACGACAGGATGATATCTTTTGCATCCCTTCCGCATTCAGATCAGTGGAAACTTGTTGCCGTCTCATCAGAGGAGAGTATCAGGTCCCAGCAGAACAGTCTTCTTATGCAGATAGGCGCTTTGATTTTATTGAGCACACTTTTAATGACATTAACAGCGATATATCTTTACGTAATGAACCGGAAATATAAAAGGATCAGTGAACTTTCACACAGCACTATAAATAAGACCGGATTTCATTTTTTCAAAATTTCATCTGACGGAGAAGTTATGGACTTTGAAGATGATTTCGCATCTTTTCTGGGTATCTCTCCTGACAAATCAGCTTTCAACTTTAAAGAGTTCATGAATGACGGACAAACAATATTCCCGGCTAAGATCGAAAAGGATGCTTCATTCAAACTCTCTCTTCGCAACAAGAACAACGACAAGACTATTCTTCTTATTCAGATAATCGGAAATAACGAGAGAGGTTTCTTCCCTGCATTTGCGATCGATGTTACAAAGGACGAGCTGCTCCAGGAAAAAGTCAGAAATCTTGCTTTTACTGACATGACCACCAATGTTCCCAACAGGGAGAGCTTCACCCTCAAAATTGAGAGCCTTAATCAAAAATGCCTCTCAAAGAGCTTTAAAAGCGGGCTGCTCTTTATTGACATAAACGACAGCCATAGGATAATGGAAATTTTTGGGCACAGGCTCTTCCAAAAAATGCTTCGTGAGGCAGCCGGAAGGCTTACGTCTGTTTCGATCCAGGCCCAAGGGAGCATTTATAACCTTGACAGCGATGATTTTGTAATAGTTATCGACGAACATGACAATATCAGCCAGATCCTTGAGATCGCAGGAGAGATAAACAAAAAATTCCTTGATCCCTTCATGATCGGAGATTGTCCTTTCGAAGTCAAATGCAGGATAGGGATAGTATCCTGCCCTGAATACCAGAGAAGGACACCTATCACTCCAAGTGACATGATCAGATACGGTGAAATTACATTGAGGCTTGCAAAATCCAATGATGGCCTCTTTATTTTGGACAAACAGTCTTATCTCGCAGTGATCAAAGAATTAGACATGGAGATGGACCTGCAGAATTCAATAAGAGACGAGGAGCTAATACTTCTTTACCAGCCCATATATTCTTTTGTATCAGACAGGATAATAGCAGTGGAATCCCTTCTTTCATGGAAAAGCAAAAAACATGGAACAGTTGCCCCTTCTGTTTTTATCCCATTGGCAGAAAGGAGCGGTTTTATAAATAAACTGGGAGACTTTGTAATAGATACATCTTTTGAGTTTGCATCAAAGTTGAAAGAGAATAATATATTCGTCAATTTCAATGTTTCAACAGTACAGTTCTATCAGATGGATTTTGCAGAAAAGCTTGCAGCCAAGCTAAAAGATCACGGCCTTCCGCCGCAAAGCGTGGGCCTGGAAATAACAGAATCCTGTTTATGCAAAGACATTGCAGAATTAGTTGAAAAACTAAGTATGATAAGAGAAGCCGGCATAACGGTCTTGATCGATGATTTCGGCACAGGGTACTGCTCTCTCTCGTACCTGAAAGATCTTCCTGTTGACTATCTGAAAATAGACAGAAGCTTTATTATGGGGATCGAAAAATCAGATAAACAGGTCAAATTATTAAAAGGAATAACTGACCTGGCAGAATGCCTTGGCGTAGAGATCATTGCTGAAGGGATCGAAACAGAAGATCAACTTGATGCCGTTATAGGATGCGGGTGCAGAAACATACAGGGATTCTTTATTTCCAGACCTATGAATGAAATAAATACTCTTGATTTTATCAACTCTCACATGGGCCCGGGGAAATAATACCTGCATATAAAAGGCGCACGGAGCAGCAATTACTCCGCGCGCCTTTTATATGTGAAAGTGATACGATATATATCTCTCTATCTGTTGCGCGGGGTCCTTTTTCTTCCACTATCGGAACGTGAGACAGGACAGACAAGGACCCGTCTTGAAGGTTCTTCCCCTATTGACCTTGTCTCGACTTCTTTGTTGTCTCTTAGAGCCAGATGAACTATGCGTCTTTCCCAGCTCGACATTGGCTCAAGGCTTACCGGTGTCCCCTTGCGAAGGGCTTCCCTGGCTATTGATTCTGCAAGCCTTGACAGTGTCTGCTCCCTGCGCTGGCGGTAACCCCCGCAGTCAAAGCGTACCCTGCGGGTCGACATGTCATCATGACAGGCAAGGTTTGTAAGGTATTCCAAAGCCTTCAGTGTCTCGCCATACCTTCCGATGACAACTCCCACATCTTCTCCCGCCAGATTGATCATTCCGTCTTCGTTCAGTTCAGGTATCAGGTCCAGGTCCATTTTATCCAAGACCTCGTTGACGAAGTGGCATGATTTTATAAAGGTGACTGGAGCAAATGGCCTTACCTCAACTTTATACGAACTGCCAAGAAAACCAAAAAGTTTTTTATCCTCAGAAATTATCTGGGTTTCAACATCATCCGGCTCTATTCCCCAAAGTTCCGCCGCTTTTCCACGCGCTTCTTCTACAGACACACAATCCAAGACCAGGGATTCGATCTCAGGCATCGGACATTTTTCTTCCATATCTCTGTCCATCATATATACCTCTTGCTGACTCTGATAAGAGAATGACTTTTATTCATCGTCATCTTCTTCATAGTCGTCGTCCTCGTACTCATCGACATCTTCTTCTGCTGTTGAAGATGTCGGCTTATTTTTATGAAGAGCCGGCTTGACCTGAAGTTCCTGTTTAGTTTTGGACATTACAAAATACTGCTGGACTACTCCAATAAGGGAAGAAAGTCCCCAGTAAAGCATAACTCCACCCGGCATTGAAAGACATATAAACGCCATGAAAAATGGCATTATCGTGTTCATCATCGCCATCTGAGGATTTGTCCCGGAAGAAAGCTTCTGCTGAGCCCATGTAAGGAAGGAAATGCTTATCAGCAAAATAAGGTTTCCAATATAGAGTCCTGCATTCGACAGTCCGGCCGGGTTTTTGAGGATCCCGGTAAGGACGGACAAGACTCCGTAGTTTCCCGTGGGATCCGCGGCTACCCCGACGGCCTGTGCCAACCCTGCGGTGGTAGAAGAGCCGAGGATTATTCCCATAAAGGAAGTCCCGGCAAAATCATAAGTTCTCAGTACGTTGAAGAGAAGAATGAGGATCGGAAGCTGCACAAGCAACGGGAGGCATCCTGCTGCCGGATTGACCTTATTTTCTTTATATAGACGCATCGTTTCCTGGTTGAGTTTCTCTTTATCATTTGCATATTTTTCCTGCAGCACCTTCAGCCTTGGCTGTATCTTCTGCATCTGCTGCATGCTTGTCATCTGCTTCTGATTGAGAGGATAGAGAACTATCCTTACTGCTATGGTCAAAAGCACTATTGCCAGACCAAAAGAGTTTGTGAGACCATAAAAAAATTCAAGGATCATCAGAAGCAGTTCGCTTGCTCCACTCCATATCGCGCCCAAAACTTTCACCTAACCTTTCGAAGTCCTTTAAAAAACTTTCCCATCCAGATCCGTGTATCTACTTCTTTCTGTTCGGGAACAGGGTCGTATCCCCCCGGATCCCATGGGCCACAGCGCAAGATCCTGCGCAAGCCCAGCTCTGCTCCGCAAAAAAGACCGTATTTCTCAACCGCTTCAGCTGTATATTCGGAGCAATTTGGAATGAAGCGGCATTTTCCACCCCCTAGTATCGGTGATATCGCTGCCTGGTAAAACCTGATAAAAAAAAGTCCTGCCTGTGAAGCTAAGCGCATGTTTCCCCTTCTTTGTCAGCATCCCAGTCAAAGCCGGGCCAGTCTTGTTTCATAAGCCCTCTCCTCTTGAGTGAGCGAGCAATATCCATGTAGACATCCCTCGAAGATCTTTCCAGCGCTTTCTCCCTTAAAGAAGCAATTATCCATACACCGTCCTTGATCCACGGCAAAAGCCGTCTGAATGCTTCTCTCATCATCCTTCGACCTCTGGTACGTCTGGATGCATTTGCAGTTTTTCGTCCGACGGTTACTCCGATGAGTAGTGGGTCGCCGGGGCGTTCAACAAACAATAACCGCACCAGCTCGCCTTTTTCACGGCGTCCGGTGCGGAATACAAGGTCGAACTGCCACCCGTGCTTGAGCCTGACAGCTGACGAAAAGCCGAAATTCACGGCAGATTAGACAGCAAGACGCGCTCTACCCTTACGGCGACGATTCCTTAAAATACGGCGTCCGCTTGGGGAGGCAGAACGTACGAGAAAGCCCATTGAACGCTTTCGTCTGGTGTTATGCGGCTGAAATGTTCGTTTCACAGACTACACCTCCTGTGGTTCATTTTCACATGACCTTAATTGTCTTATAAGCAACCTAGTAAATATAACATACACTTCTCTATGGAGCAAGGAAAATTATATCTCATTCATTATATATTTTTTGAACATTAAATCTGATTTTAGAGTAAAATAGATTGTGCTGTTGCAGAAAATGCCCCATATGTGCTAATATATCCGCTGTCTTTTGTGAAGGAGGTGACGGCATTGCCAAATAAGAAATCAGCGAAAAAACGAGTTCTGGTCACTGAAAGAAACCGCATTTACAACCGCTTCTGGAAAACCCGCTGCAAAAATGCAGTAAAGAAGCTTCTGGATGCAGTTGAACAGAAAGACTCCGAGCTTGCAACAAAGAGGCTGAACGAGGCTCAGGGTGTACTGGATAAAGCGGTAGTAAAGGGCGTCGTCCACCGAAATACAGCGTCTCGCCGCAAGGCTATGATGGCAGCAAGATTTAAGTCTCTTTCTGCATAAGTGACCTGATTAAATTTACAAATCTATGGAGGGGCTAAAGGTGCGTCCCTCCATTTTGTTTTTTCTTTCAGCAGCCCATCAATTCGATCACAAGCGTTTCAAGTCCGGCCCACCCCGACCCAGTACCGCTCTTTTCATCAATGTTTATCTTTATTAGGCCAAGCACAAATTTGCTTATAGATCCTGCACTGTATTTTCGAGCAGCATTTCCAGCCATACTCCATGCGTAATTCTTTGCTCCCAGCGACTCTGCAAAAAGAGATCCTTTATGCGGATGCATTGACGAGTACCATGCGAGTCTCATTCTGTTGTGCATGGCAGAAACAAGAGGGATGAGGTCGCCGTTCTTGGAGATCGCGTGAAGGCTTTTCAGAGTTTTTATATGATCTCCGCTGCACAGCCCGTCTAAAAGTTTGAGAAGGTTTCTCGTACCGTCATCCAGACACATATTCTCAATATCAGAAGTATTGAGAGTGCCTCCTTTTTTAAGCAGTGACAGGCTTGAAAGCTGACGTCTTATCTCCTCCGGATCCTCAGTCAGTTCTATTATCAAGGCGGCAGCTTCACGGTCTATCTTAATTTTCATCTCTCCGGCCAGATCTATGGTCCACATCATTCTTTCCCTGGGCCAGCGAGGAAAGGGGGGGGCCTTTATGATCCTGCATTTTTGAAGGGTCTGAGGAGGAAAAACTTTTGCCGGATCTGAATCATAGACCAGCAGCAATACTACCGGAGAATCAGCATCTACCATAGGGTCAAGGTTTTCAGGAAAAGGGCCCAATATGGACGCCGAATCAACAATAACTATCCTGTTCTCGTCAAAAAGCCCTCCTGAAAGATTATCAGACAGGAGGGGGCCCCATTCCCCCCCCTCCTGTTTTCCTGATATTACATATCCTTTTTTTTCAAAATCAGCAACCGTCTCCTCCAGGAGGCGTCTCTGTGCGGTACCTGAGGCAGAGATCAGTAGGAGCGAAGGCATCAGCCCTTCACCACTATGTTTACCAGTTTGCCCGGTATCGGGATGATCTTTATTATCTCTTTACCCTCTATCCTCTTAAGTGTCTGAGGCTTTGAAAGTATTTCCTTCTGAAACTCTTCTGCAGACATGTCGGCCCTTACAGTAAACTGTTCACGCACTTTGCCGTTTATCTGGAGCACAACTGTGACCTCTTCATCAGCAAGGGACTCCGGATCTACATCAAACCACTTCTCAACTGAAAGGAACGTTTCGTTTCCAATATTATGCCAGAGCTCTTCGGTAATATGCGGCGCAAAAGGAGAGAGACAAGAAAGAAGGGTCTCCACTCCCTCTTTCATCACTGACCATGCCTCCGAAGTCTTCGGCTTAAATCTGATCAGCGCATTAGTAAGTTCCATGAGCCTTGCAACAGCTGTGTTGAACTGGCGCTCTTCGCTTATGTCCTTTGTTACCCTGTCTAAAGTGTTGTGGGTAATTCGTTTGATATCCCTGACATCCGCCGCTTTGATGTCCTTCATCGGGACCCGCTCTGTTGAAGCAGACCTGATCTCATCAAGGTTTGCTTCAACAAGACGCCATACCCGTCCAAGGAAGCGGTTTGCGCCTTCTACTCCGCGCTCAGACCAGTCCAGATCTTTTTCCGGCGGTGAGGCAAAAAGTATAAAGAGTCTTGCTGTGTCAGCACCAAATTTTTTGATTATCTCGTCGGGATCAACAACATTGCCAAGTGATTTGGACATTTTGGCCCCGTCTTTTATGACCATACCCTGGGTGAGAAGCCTTTTGAATGGCTCTCTCATGTCCTTTGGAAGCAGTCCCAGGTCTGCGCATACTTTTGTAAAGAACCTGGCATAGATAAGATGGAGACAAGCGTGCTCGATACCACCGATGTACTGATCAACGTTCATCCAGTAAGCAGCGTCATCCTTGTCAAAAGGATGTTCAGTTTCCCACGGTGATGTATACCTGCTAAAGTACCATGAAGAGCAGAAAAAGGTGTCCATGGTGTCAGTTTCGCGTTTTGCCGGTTTTCCGCATACCGGGCACGTCGTATTTATCCAGTCTTCACGAAGTGCAAGCGGATTGCCTCCGTTTTCAGGCATCTCAATATCAAGGGGCAGTTCTACGGGAAGCTGATCCTCAGGCACCGGGACGATCCCGCAGTGATCACAGTAGATCATTGGTATGGGGGTTCCCCAGTAGCGCTGTCTCGAGATCAGCCAGTCCCTCAGCCTAAACTGCACTTCCTTGCTTCCAAGGTTATTTTTATCGAACCATTCACCAATTTTTTCGATCGCCTGAGGTGTGGGCAGACCGTCAAACTCGCCTGAGTTACATGCTATGCCGTCAGCGTCGACGGATTCCGTCATCGTCGCCCCGTCGGGAACAGGTCCGTCAACCGGCCTGACTACCGGAATAACGGGAATGCCATATTTTCTTGCAAAATCGAAGTCCCTCTGATCGTGGGCTGGAACACCCATTATCGCTCCGGTCCCATAATCGGTAAGGATGTAGTCAGCTATCCAGATAGGCACTTTTTCTCCGTTCACAGGGTTTATCGCGTAGAATCCAGTCTCGATGCCTTCTTTATCTGCACCTACTGCAGTACGCTCTATCGCGCTGCGCGATGACATTTTCTTTGCGAAAACCCTCAGCTCTTCAGCCTTAGTCCCTCCGACCTTTTCAGCAAATGCCTCAACAAAGGGGTGTTCAGCTGCCATTGCAACAAAGGTAACTCCGAAAATAGTGTCTATTCTTGTTGTGAATGCTTCAATACTGAGGTCAGTATCGACGATGTCCATCCTAAAATGGACTCCTTCGGATCTGCCTATCCAGTTTCTCTGCATGGTAACTACCCGTTCCGGCCATCCGTCAAGATCGTCGAGGCAGTCTACGAGTTCCTGCGCATATTCTGTTATCCTAATAAACCATTGTTCCAGTCCGCGCTTAACTACAGGCGTGCCGCAGCGCCAGCAGACGCCTTCTCCTACGACCTGTTCGTTTGCAAGAACTGTCTTGCAGTCTTCGCACCAGTTGACGGGGGCGTGCTTGCGGTATACAAGTCCTTTCTTATAGAACTGGAGGAAAAGCCACTGGTTCCATTTATAGTAATTAACGTTGCATGTCTCTACCCTGCGTCTCCAGTCATAACTGTAGCCGGCTCTCTTCAGCTGCCGGGTCATATGTTCGATATTGCTCCATGTCCATTCAGCAGGGGGGAGTTTCATTTTTATGGCAGCGTTTTCGGCAGGCATCCCGAAAGCATCAAAACCCATGGGGTAGAGAACATTGTATCCCTGCATCCTCAGGAATCTTGCCAAAAGGTCTCCAATTGAATAGTTGCGCAAGTGTCCCATGTGGAGCGCTCCGCTTGGATAAGGGAACATCTCAAGGCAGTAAAATTTCTCTTTGCTGTTGTCGGTCTCAACTTCGAAAACCTTTGATTCCGCCCATTCCTTCTGCCATTTTGGTTCTATGGCACCAAAATCGTATGGCATCTATATCTCCTCCGTTGCTAAATGAAGTCAAAACAAATTATACATCAGGGTATTATATACTCCCGCCAATTGCAGAGCAATCTTTAGCTGACTCCCTTTAGCTGACTCCCAGTCCGGCAGCTACTAATTTCTTTTATCAGATACTGAACCTTTCGAAATATCGGATATCACAAACGCCGCCCATAATTCAAATGCGTCCTTAAAATTCCAGGGATCCTTTCCGGTAAGTGAACGAATTTTTTTCAGCCTGTACTGCAAGCTGTTTCTGTGCATGGAAAGTTTGTCCGCCACATTGCCGCTGGCAAAGGGGGATCCGCACCATGCAAGAAAGGTCTTTTTGATTTCCTCATAATCATTCCTGGAATCCAGTCCCTTTAACGTCATTGAGACATAATCTTCCTTTGCTCCTGCCGGGAGAGAATCAAGCAAGGACTCTCCTGTGAACTTTTCAGATCTGATCATTCCATTAACACCGAGCTGTTTTGCAAGCCTCAGGGAATTCCTTGCAGAGATAAGGGATCGTGACAGTCCCTGCAGGTCAGATGCAGGAAAACCGATAGATACATCGGCATGTATACCCTTGCCAATTACGCTGTCAAGAAAATCTTTTGAAAGTGTTTCGGCTGCCTCGTATGTTTTTTCCGGATCCTTATCTGCACTGGGCGACAGAAGTATAGTCACCCTGTAATTTTCCTGCGGACAGATAACATTCCTGGGATTTGAAAAACTTGTTTTAGTTTCCCGAAGCATCCTCTGAAATGCAGATTCCGCTGCTTCATTTGACCATTTTCTCATCTCTATCACTATTGCGGCTCTGCACCTTGACAGGTTAAAACCGAGTTCTTTTGCCTGCATCATGATAAACTCTTCGTTACCGTTTCTGGGGTCGTAAGAGGCGACGTTCTCTATAAGATCACGAAGCGCTCTCTCCCTGAGAATATTAGA
>JBFXIQ010000029.1:0-17876 GCA_050175815.1 Synergistaceae bacterium | reverse complement strand
GCAAATAAGTCCGGGTCGGCTTCGATCCTTGGGAATGTGTTGTAGTGCATAGGTATAGCAACCCTCGGCCTGATCATCCTTACCGCCCTGGCGGCATCCTGAATATCCATTGTGTAATAGCCGCCTATCGGAAGAAGTGCCACATCAATGTTCTCATCCTTGAGCAGCGACATCTCCATAGTGAGTCCGGTGTCTCCTGAATGATAGATTTTTTTGCCGTCGACTTCTATTACAAAACCACAGGCGACTCCCCCGTAACGAACCTCACTGCCCTCAACGATCGGACATCCGTGCCATGCAGGAGTTAGCTTGACCCTGCCGAACGAAAAGGCCGCCCTGCCGCCAATGTGCATTCCCTCTGTCCTTATTCCTTTTGACGACAGATAACCGGCAAGTTCGTTACAGGTAAATACAACCGCATCATTTCTTTTAGCGATCTCTATGGTGCTGCCCATGTGGTCCCCGTGCCCATGAGTAAGAAATATAGTGTTGATGTCATTAAATTCTTCCTGTTTTGCTGAAGCAAGAGGATTACCCTCAAGAAAAGGATCTATCAGGGCTTTCAGACCCTCCCCTTCGATGTAAAAGGAGCTGTGTCCAAGAAAACGGATCTTTGCCATTTGCCATCCCTCCAGTAAAATTATTTTATCTTGTTAAATTATACTCCATAAAAATTGGCCCTCCTGAACTGCAATGTAAAAGGCCCCCGGGAGGGTACATCCGGGAGCCTGGTATGTCTTTGGGTTTTTGTGCCGGCACTTAAAGCAACAGCGGATCGACCGTTTTTATGGCAAGCTCGTCGAGTTGTTTCTCGTCTACAACGTTTGGAGCATCTGTCATCGGGCATTGAGCCTTTTGGTTCTTCGGGAATGCCATGACGTCCCTGATCGACCTGCATCCAAGTATGAGCATCACCAGCCTGTCAAGCCCAAGCGCAATACCTCCATGGGGAGGTGTTCCGAAGCTCAGTCCCTCAAGAAGGAATCCGAAGCGTTCTTTGGCAGCTACCGGGGTGAAATTAAGAGCCTGGAAAGATTTTGCCTGCATCTCGGGGTCGTGTATCCTTATTGAGCCACCGCCGAGCTCGTTGCCATTGAGCACCACATCGTATGCCCGTGAACGCACCTTGCCGGGTTCTGTAAGAAGGTATTCCATATCCTCGTTCATCGGTGCTGTAAAGGGATGATGCACTGCAGTGTATCTTTCTGTCTCCTCATCCCATTCAAAGAGCGGGAATTCTGTGACCCAGAGGAACTTGAATGATCCTTCGAGCATCCCTCTCTCTTTGCCAAGCTCAAGACGTATCTGTCCTAGTATTTCACATGCTTTGCGCCAGTTTTCATCGGCCATTATGAAGAGAGCATCGCCATCTTCAATTTCGGACATATTCTTAAGCAGGGATATTCTCTCTTCATCAAGGAATTTAACAAGCGGTCCTTTAAGTTCTCCCTCTTTTATCTGGAAATTTGCCATACCTTTTGCGCCAAGGGCCTTTGCCCTGTTTTCCAGATCGGAGAGCTCCTTGCGGGAAAGCGCCGCGCCTCCGGGGAGCCTCAGTCCTTTGATAGTGCCGCCCTTTTCTATCAGTGAAGCGAAGGGGTTTTCCCCTCCTGCGAAGACTTTTCCAAGATCAGTCATCTGCATGGGGATCCTCAGATCGGGCTTGTCGCTGCCGTAGAGATCCATTGCCTCTTTCCATGTAAGACGGAAGAAAGGAGTCGCTACCTTCACCCCAAGGATCTCGCTGAAAAGGCCGGCAAGGTAGTCTTCTGTCATTTTCATTATGTCTTCTTCTGTGATGAAGCTCATCTCAACGTCTATCTGTGTGAATTCGGGCTGTCTGTCCGCTCTCAGATCCTCGTCCCTGAAACATTTGACGATCTGCATATACCTGTCGCAGCCGCTTACCATAAGAAGCTGCTTGAAGAGCTGCGGCGACTGCGGGAGTGCGTAGAACTTGCCCGGGTTTACTCGACTGGGCACAAGATAGTCCCTTGCCCCTTCCGGTGTCGATTTTGTGAGCATTGGGGTTTCAATTTCCATGAAACCGTTATCCCCAAAGAAATTACGGGTAAACCTTGTAATTTTGTGCCTCGTCATAAGATTTTTCTGCATCGTCTCGCGCCTGAGGTCAAGGTAGCGGTATTTGAGCCTAAGGTCTTCATTGACGGAGTCCGCGTTGTCCATCTCAAACGGGATCAGTTTTGAGGGGGCCAATATTATGAAATCATCTACAAGAAGTTCCACCGAGCCGGTTGCAAGTTCGGGGTTTTCGGTCCCTTCAGGGCGTTGGCGCATTTCACCTTTTACTGCAAGAACATATTCATTTCTAAGTGAGGAAGCCCTCTTATGAGCCTCTGCGTTTAATTCGGGGTTGAATACCACCTGAGTTACCCCGGTCTTGTCCCAGAGCTCGATAAAAATGATGCCCCCCAGGTCGCGGCGGCAGCGAAGCCATCCGTTAAGGATCACTTTTTCCCCTGAGTTTTCAAGCCTTGGCTCTCCGCAGAACATTGTTCTCTGCCAGGATGAGTCATAATATCTTTCCATAAAAATCCCTCTTTCGAAAATGATCTGTCAATATTTTTCTATTTCAAGTTTTTTTAGAAAGCAGGAAACCCCTTATTGATCAAAAGGGGCTTCGCATTTATTGTTTTACTGTTATTTTAATTTGCTGATGATCGACTCAAGATCCAGTTCTTCCTGAGTTCCTTTTTTGAGATCCTTTAAGGTAATAATATTTCTGTCGATTTCTTCGCGGCCGATTATACAGGCATATTCGGCGAAGTTACCGGCCGACTTCATCTGGCTCTTCATACTGCGTCCCATGTAGTCCATGTCGGCAGAAATACGGTTCTGCCTGAGCGTACGAACAAGGTTCATGATCTCCATCCTGACCTCAGGTTCCGCAGCCACAACATAGACTTTGTTGGCAGGCTCTTTTCCGAAGCTGCAGCCCTGCGCTTCCATTGTAAGTACGACCCTCTCTATGCCCGATGCAAATCCTACTCCCGGGACATGCGGCCCGCCGATCGCCTCAGAAAGATTGTCATATCTTCCTCCGCCGCAAACAGCGTTCTGTGAGCCCAGGTCTCCTGAGAGTATCTCATATGCCGTTTTAGTATAGTAGTCAAGCCCTCTTACAAGCCTGTTGTCTATTTTCACAACAGCTCCGATACGGTCAAGTCCGCTCTTCAGCTGTTCGAAATGTTCTTTGCATTCATCGCAAAGGTGTTCCATAACAGCAGGAGCGGTTTCCGTTATCTCTTTGCATATTGGGCTTTTGCAGTCCAGGATCCTGAGAGGGTTCCTGTCGTAACGGCTCTTGCATGTGTCACATAGCTCGTCGAATCTGGTTTTCAGGAATTTCTGCAGCGCTTTCCTGTAAACCGGACGGCACTTGGGACAGCCGACAGAGTTAAGCACGACCTGAAGATTCGAAAGACCGAGGCGGCGATAGAGTTCCATTGAAAAATCTATTACCTCAAGATCGACATAGGCATCCTGAGCTCCAAGAGCTTCGATATCAAGCTGTACAAACTGCCTGTAACGACCCTTTTGAGGCCTTTCATAACGGAACATGGGTCCGATCGACCAGAGCTTTGCGGGCTGACTGCCCTTATACATTTCGTTTTCCAGATAAGAGCGGACCATGGAGGCTGTAAGTTCCGGCCTTAATGTAATACTTCTTCCGCCCTTATCCTCAAAAGTGTACATCTCTTTTTCTACAACATCGGTGGTTTCCCCAACGCCTCTGCAAAAAAGCTCTGTATGTTCAAATATAGGGAGATGGATCTCCTTGTAACCATAATCATCCGCCACATCACGGCAAATGCCTGTTACATAAGCCCATTTCCATGATTCGTCGCCAAGTATGTCTCTCGTTCCGCGCGGTGCCCTGATGATATCCACAACAGCCGCCTCCTGATAAAAGATTTGTTTTCGTTCTGTTCAAACTGTTATGATACTTCATTATGCGTAAACCTTACAAGTAGCAAATTTCTCAATGTTTGTTATAATTAACGTTGCATCATTTATCAGGGAGTGTTTTTATGAAAAAGTTCCTCACTCTTATTATGATCATTTTGATATTTATGGTTTATGCGGACAAAAGCGACGCCTCACAGACATGGCAGCCAAAAAGGGGAGAAAACTGGATCGGGATTAATAAAGAACAGCTCAGACTGACTCTTTATAATGGATATGACCCAGTTAAAACATGGCAAATATCTATAGGCAAAGGAAAAGGAGCTGAGAAAAAATCCCGTTTTGACCTCATCACACCTTCAGGCACATTCACCATATACCGTGTTGTGGAAGACGCGACCAAACTCGTCTACGATCCTGCATGGTTCAACGAACCCGGAGAGCCTGAGGCAGGAGTATACGGGTCAAAACTGATCTCATTTTACAACAAGTGGCAGATAGCCATACATGGGACAAACAACCCCTCGTCGATAGGAAAATGGGCGACTCATGGCTGTATTCGGCTGAGGAACAGAGATATCGAGGAGCTTGTAAAAAACGTAAACCCCAAGATGAAACTGGTGATAGTTGAAAGAGACCCAAAGAATAAATTTTTTAAAGAGACTATCTGACCTAACAGAGATAAACGTAACTAAACAACCAATATTATAAATAAGGGGATGAGAATACTATGAGCCGTGCGTTTGTAAAAGAAGATGACGGTGAACGGGGAAATCTTATCTCCGACATCCAACACCGAGAATCTAAAGTTGAGTGGCTCAGGATCCAGGAAAAAAAACTGGATACTCTTCTGAATGACCCTAAATCAAAAAAAATCAAACCCGAAACACTTGAACGTTGGATAAAGGAGACCCGTGAAGACATAGAGAAAACAAGAAATGAGCTGGGTTGCAGGGATTGAAAACAGTTCCTTGTCAGACCGACCCGCTCATGCTTTTTCTTTTACTGAAACTTTTCTGCCGATGATTGCGTTAATGGTCGATAACCTTTAAACTGGACAGACATTTACTTATGCCACTACACGGAAGGGACGTGAGACAAAAATTGGAAAAAAACACTGGTGTCTGGTGTAACAGACACGTGAACGTTTTCAGCAGACCCTTGGTAAGATCCTGCTTGTATCTTTTATCCGCACAGCATAGCCACGCAGTAGTTTTTTCAACTGCCTCCCCTGTATATGGAAAACAACTTCGAATATGACCCCTGAAGGAAAACATAAAAACAATTCTTTAAGGGGGCATAACTGTGAATATAGAAAACAAACCACTCATTGTAGTAGAAAACCTTTGCAAGGGCTTTGAGGATGGTGAAGTGCTGAAGAATGTCAGCTTCACTATTTGTGAGGGTGACCTGGCATCGATAATAGGTCCTTCCGGATGCGGAAAGTCGACCTTCCTTCGTTGTCTCAACTGTCTTGAGCTCCTCGACTCCGGCTCGATATCTATCGCGGGCGTGACCATATCACGCAGGCCGGGACAGGTTCCCGATGAAAAAATGCTTAATATCGCTCACGAGATAAGGAGTGAAGTGGGCATGGTCTTCCAGAGTTACAACCTGTTCCCGCACAAAACAATAATTGAAAATATTATGCTTGCTCCCATGGTCGTTAAGAAACACGCAAAAGACGAAGCATTTGAATTGGCGATGAAGCTCCTGGACAAGGTAGGACTCAAGGGATTCGCCTCCAAATATCCCTCCACGCTCTCAGGCGGGCAAAGCCAGAGGGCAGCTATCGCAAGAGCACTGGCCATGAACCCCAGAGTCATGCTCTATGATGAACCGACATCCGCCCTTGACCCCGAGCTTGTCGGAGAAGTCCTTCAGGTCATGAAAGACCTTGACACAGAAGGGATGACTCAGATAATCGTCACCCACGAAATGAAATTCGCAAGAGACGCGTCTGACTACATCATATTTATGGACAATGGCGAGATAGTCGAGTACGATGACGGGGACATACTGTTTGCAACGCCAAAAAACGAGCGGACAAAAGCTTTCCTCCGTCACTTCGTCAACACGGGGGTAGCGTAAAGATGAAAAAATTAGGACTTTTGTTAGCTGTAATTTTGCTTATAGTATCTTCTGCCTGCGCACTTCAGGCTGAAGAAATGAAGGAGCTTAGCTGGGGAGGAGATTCCGAAGGCGGTTTCCCCTACATGTTCCCAAATCCCAAAAACACAGATGAACTGATAGGTTTCGAAGTTGATATTGTTGAAGCACTTGCTGAGCAGATGGGACGTAAACCGGTCTATGTGAACAATGCCTGGGAAAACCTTATACCCGGACTCAACAGGAAGCTTTACGATATTTCCATCAACGGCCTTGAAGTGACTCCCGAGCACAAAGAAGTCGTCAATTTTTCCATTCCTTATTACAAAACTTATCTTCAGCTTGCCGTCCGCAAAAACGACAATTCCATAAAGACGCTTGAGGACTGCAAAGGTAAAAAAGTCGGAACGCTAAAAGAAAGTTTTGCACAGGAACTGCTTGAAGAGGTCGGAGATATCGACGTAAGGACATACAACGTCGAGGCCAACACTTACGAAGACCTCGCGAACGGAAGGCTTGACGCAGCCTTCTTCGACCATCCGATAGCTCTCTATTCTGCAGGCTTCAACCCGGAGATCAAGTTTGTCGGCCCTGAGGTCGGCGAACTTGAATATGCCATAGCTGTCAGGATGGAAGACAAGGATCTGCTGACGGAAGTTAACAAGGCCATTGTCGCACTGCGTGACTCGGGCAAGCTCCGTGAGATATACGACAGATGGAACCTATGGACACCGACAATGGCTGCAGAATTCAATGACTACAGTCCGTCGAAGATAGAGGCTTCAAGGTACAACGAATGGGCTGAGGCGCACAGACCCCACCTTACATTTGCGAAACGCCTCGACAGGTATAAAGATGCCCTTCCGGCTTTCGGCCGTGCTGCGATCGTAACTATGCAGGTCTCGATCACTGCTATGATCCTTGCGATCACACTTGGGCTTACGCTGGCCATTACCAGAGTCTTCGCCCCCAAATGGGTAGCCTCGATCGCCACTCTTTATATTGAGGTAGTCCGTGGGACACCTGTATTGATCCAGCTGTTCTTCATCTTCTACGGACTCCCCAGCATTGGGGTCAAGTTCTCACCTTTCTGGGCAGGTGCCGTTGGACTTGGGCTGAACTATGCGGCATATGAAGCCGAAATTTATCGCTCCGGGCTGTTCGCTATCCCCCGTACGCAATGGGAATCCGCTCTTGCTCTGGGCATGACAAGATGGCAGGCAATGAGGGAGGTCATCCTTCCCCAGGCCATCCGTGTAGTCATCCCACCGATAACGAACGACTTCATCTCCCTGCTCAAAGATTCATCGCTCGTATCGATAATAACGATGGTCGACCTTACAAAGGCCTACGGACAGATCTCGGCAACTTACTACGACTACTTCGGACCCGGCATAATAGTTGCTGTCATCTATCTCCTGCTGGGACTGCCTTTTGTAAGATTCGCCCGATACACAGAGAAAAGGCTGGCAGCTGTTGACAAGGACGGTAAATACGGTCACAGGGAAAATATATACCGCTCGTCTACACGCTATATCTGATCCTACCGGTTTTTTGAGACATAAACAGAGCCGTCCCTTCAAGGGACGGCTCTGTTTATGTCAACATGCAGATCCCCGGGCAGGACTAAATAGTTTGTCTGCCTATAAGACATTCTTTGAGTCTGCCGGCAAGCCTGGTATACCTTTTGCGTGTCTTATCGTTCTTCACCGCTATAGCAACTGCTTTTTTTGTTCCTACAAGCACGACCAGCTTTTTACCTCTTGTTATGCCTGTGTAAAGAAGGTTTCTCTGCAGCATCATGTAATGCTGCGTCATTATTGGTATGACAACTGCGGGGTACTCTGATCCCTGTGATTTATGGATCGAAACAGCATAGGCATGGATGAGCTCATCCAACTCAGAAAAATCATATGAGACACGGCCGCTGTCCATTTCGACTGTCAGTTTGCTCTCTTCACCGTCTATTCTGAGGACTGTCCCAATATCACCGTTGTAAACATCCTTTTCGTAGTTATTGCGTATCTGCATTACCTTGTCGCCTTCCTGAACGATCCTGCCCATCCTCTGAACCTTTGATCCATGTTGGATATTAAGGACATCTCTCAATTCTGAGTTTAACCTTGTGGTACCCACAGATCCCCTGTGCATGGGGGTAAGGACCTGGATATCCTTTACCGGATCAAAACCAAACTTCTGTGGGATCCTCCTCGTCACAAGTTCTTTAATTATTTCAAGGGCTTTATCAGGGTCGTTTTGCTCAATAAAATAAAAATCACATGGAGAATTGGCATTTCCATTGTCATCAAAGCGAGGCATCTCTCCGCTGTTGATCTTGTGTGCATTGACAACGATCATGCTCTCTTCACCCTGCCTGAAGATCTCTTTGAGATGTACGACAGGGCACACTCCGGAATCGATTATGTCTTTAAGGACATTCCCGGGTCCCACTGACGGAAGCTGGTCTACGTCGCCGACAAAAACAACAGATGCGTTCTTCGGAATGGCTTTCAGGAGATGGTGGAACAGTATCTGGTCTATCATTGAAGCTTCATCCACCACCAAAAGATCACAGTCAAGAGTGTTTGTTTCGTTTTTCATGAAGTCTCCGCCGGCCATTGAACTTCCTGAGTACTCAAGCATTCGATGGATAGTTTTTGCCTCATGCCCTGTCGCCTCGGTCATTCTTTTTGCCGCTCTGCCTGTAGGGGCAGCAAGCATTATGCGAAAACCCCTTGCAGACCTGATCTTGATTATCGCCTTTATCAGGGTAGTTTTGCCGGTCCCGGGACCGCCTGTGATAACCATGACCTGTGAGCTCAGGGCTGTCCTGAGCGCCTCCGTCTGCTGTCCTGCAAAACTGATGCCAAGCTCCTCCTGGACCCAAGGTATTACCACATCAGGAGCAGCATAGTGTCCGTTGAATGGAGACGAGATTATTGTGCATAGATTCTTCGCCGAATGGACCTCAGCGTAATGGAAGGGAGGAAGATAGACGGCACAGTCATCTTTTCCCTCCATATCCGTATACCATTCGATAATAAGTTCCTGATTGAGCCTGCAATCCTCTATGCCTTTTTCGACCAGCTCGGGAGAGACGGAGAGGATATTCGCTGCTGATGCCGTAAGCTCCTCTATCGGCACAAATACATGCCCGTCCCTGGTGAGTTCATTCAAAACGTGAAGTACCCCTGCTCTTATACGGAGAGGAGACTCTTTACTGAACCCCATGCTGTAGGCGATCTTATCGGCTGTTATGAAGCCTATGCCGAAAATATCAACAGCAAGCCTGTATGGATTTTCCTGAAGGACCTGGACCGAGGCGCTTCCATAGTGCCTGAAGACTCTGAGTGCGTAGCCTGTGCCGATGCCATAGCTCTGAAGGAAGAGCATAACTCCTCGCATCTCTCTCTGTTCAAGCCATGCTTCGTGTATCGCCGCTGCCTTCTTCTCTCCTATACCCTCAATTTCAAGCAGCTTTTCAGGTTTGGTGTCCAGTATCTTAAAAGCCTCAGCCCCAAAGAGTGAAACGATCTTTTCGGCTATCGAAGGTCCTATCCCTTTGATCAGACCCGAGCCAAGATACTTCTCTATCCCCTGGATAGAGGAAGGTGCAAATGATCTGTACTCCACTATTTTGAACTGCGATCCGAATTTGGGATGGTCTGTCCAGATGCCCCTCATGCTCAGCACTTCTCCTACTGCAGGTGATGCTATCGTGCCAACAGCGGTGACAAGGTCAGGATAACCCTTCACAGCTATGCGGAGAACAGCATAGCCGCTCTCCGCATCACTGTATGTTATGCGTTCGATCTGACCGGTAAGTTCTTTGGTTTCATTATCTTCACCGGAGTGCTGCGGTGCTTTGTATCCCATTTCCGCTAAAAATTCTCTGCTGAGGGACGGTGACGCTGATCAAGTATCTCTATGATAACCCTGTCGACATTTTTCATCCCTTCACGGGTGACTTTTGCGACATTTTCGATCGTATCTTCAATGGATGAACCAAAAACTCCCTGCGGTATCCCCAGTTTTTGTCCTGCGACCGCCCACCTTGCAGCAAAATAAGCCTCCGATGAGGCAGAGCTCACCTTAAGAGCACAGCTTTCCTTCGCTCCGTCGCAAAGCATGCCGGCAAGGTTTGAAAGCAGCAGCTGCATGGCATCGGCCATCTGCTCTTCAGTACCGCCCATCAAATAGGTCATGCCTGCAGCAGAACCTGCTCCTGCTGCTACAGAGCACCCGCAGACAACAGACATGCGCCCAAGGCGTCTTTTAACAAAGCTTGTTGATATATGGCTGATGGCAAGCGCCTTTGCTATCTCGTCGTCAGATTTTTTCAGGTGTTTGCCCAAAACTGATATGGGGAGGATCGCAGTGATCCCATGGTTGCCGCTCCCGGCACTGCTCATCACAGGCAGGAGTATGCCCGACATCCTTGCATCCGCTGCCGCAGCAGTTATGCTTCTGATCTTCAGTGCAACATCTTCACACTCTTCCAGAGCAAAAATATCTTTGAGAGTCCTGCCGAACCTGCTGCCCTGTACACATTCTCCACAACTGGAACATACGTCACTGGATTTGAATCCTCCCTCAGCGACTGCTCTGTTCATTTCAATTCCGGAAAGGAGGAATTTCCTGTCTTCATCATCCATCTCATCTGCCATTTTGAGGGCTTCGGTAAATACCTGGGGGAAACCGTCATCTTCAAAACCTATCGATGAGACAGAGGGGCCTGACCTGTCCTCCATTACGGTAACTCCGTCGACAAGGACTTTCTCTATGTGGTTATAATTCCCGCTGACCAGACATACAGACTTATGCTCGGGTGTAAAGATCGAGGCCAGTACGTAGACTCCGCTCCTGTCAGGATCGCAGTAGATGGTCACCCTCTCGTCCCGGACCCATCTTTCAGCTTTTTCAACATCTTTTGCCGTGCTCTTCCGTAGGACTTCAAGACCCAGGTCGGGATCTCCGCAGATAGCACCCATCGCAGCAGCCATTGCATTGCCCCTTGCACCTCTGGTTCCCGGGATACCGACTGCCATACCATTTTTGTATATGCTTCCGCTTACTGTGACCCTTACAGACGCCACTTCTTCCCTTTCAGGCAGTTCCTTACATGCCCTGGCAACGGCAAGCGCCACTGCACCCGGATCAGTGCACCCCAGTGCCGGTCTGACCTCTTTTGCCAGGAAATCTTTGAGCGTTAGCATGATTTGTTCCCTCCTAACGGATATAGCGGATCTTTCCATCCACGACTGTTAATCCGATTGTTAAGTTCTGGATCTCATGGTCATCGATCTTGAACGGGTTTTCCATGAAGGCTATGATATCTGCCGCTTTTCCTATTTCGAGCGTTCCTCTGAAATCTCCCTCTCCGCATACCACAGCGCCGCCTTTCGTGTACATTGAAAAGGCTTCCACCCTGTCAAGCTTTTCGGATGGGAGCCAACCGTGTTCAGGCTGGTCCGAAAGGTCTTTTCTGAGTATCGCAGCTCTTATTCCAAGCATCGGATCAAGAGGTTCCGTAGGTGAATCGGATCCTGCGCCTACTCTGATCCCATACTGTATCAGCGTTTTCCACGCATAGCTCCATCTTGCTCTTTCCGCGCCAAGCCTTGACATCACTATTGGCCAGTCTGAAGTTACAAATGCAGGCTGGATGTCTGCCATAACACCCAAATCTGCCATCCTTTTATAAATATCATGTGCTCCTACCTGGCAGTGTACGATCCTGTGCGATATCGACCTCTTTTTATCAGAGAGCCTTTTTGTTGATTCGACCGCGTTGAGGCACCTGTCTATGGCTCCGTCACCGATCGCATAATAGGCGACCTGCATTCCGGCTTCCTGGGCTATCGCAGTAAGGCGATCCAGTTCTCCCTGAGATCTTGCGTATATCCCCCTATTTCCGGGTTCGTCGGAATATTCTTCTCTGAGTGCAGCAGTTTTAGCTCCAAGGGTACCGTCAACATGGATCTTTAATGGGCCGGATGCGAAATAGCTTATCCCGTTTCTCTTATGGTAATCGCACTCAATAAATGTTGTGAGCTCTGTTTCGTCTCTGAGATGCCATTGCTCTGCTATTCGCAGGGGCATCTTATCTTCAAGCTCCATCTGTTCATAAAGCCTGAATATCCTGTCAGTGCTTCCAACTATGCCCAGGTCATCTGTCTGTACTGATGTGATGCCGAGCTTTATCATTTCGTCTGTGGCTCTTTTGTACCACCTTATCAGTGTCTCGTCAGAAGATTCCGGGATATTCATCCTTACCCAGTTTACTGCAGCCTCGCTGACAACTCCGGTAGGTTCTCCGTTTTCATCCGAGTTGACTACACCCCCGGATATCTTGAAACCCTTTCCTATCCTCAATATCTCGAGGGCTTTGGAGTTAAGGGAGGCGATGTGTCCGCAGGATCTCTCAAAGAAAAGCGGAATATCTTTCGTTATTTTGTCCAGGTCATACCTGTTGGGAAACCTTTTTTCTGCAAGGTGATTCTGATCCCATCCACGTGCAAAAAACCACTGTCCCTCATCTATCGGGGACTCTGAAAGGAACCTGCGGCTTTTGTCTATCATTTCTTCGATCGAAGAAGCTTCGGACAGGTTAAGCGTTTCAAGGCTCCTGCCTGTTGCAAGAAGATGGCTGTGCGTATCTGTCATTCCGGGCATAAGGAACTTTCCTTTGATATCCAGAACTGTTGTCTTGCTGTCACAGAGCGACAGTATATCTTTGTCGCTCCCTATTGCCTGAATGATCCCGTTTTTTGCGAACAGCGCCTTTGCCCGGCCGGGAGATGACATCGGGTAGATAACGCCGTTGATGAGTGCAATTGAATCGTTCCTCTGTACATCCCCCATCAGTTATACCACCTTTACATCATTATTAAGAGCGTTGCCAGGGTCCTGGTCCCGAAACCGGAAGCACCCTTGGCATAATAGCTCCTCTGTTCCTTTATAAAATCAGCCGCTGCAATATCCAGGTGCACCCATGGAATGTCTTTATCAACAAATGCTTCCAGGAACATCGCCGCTGTGATGGCACCGCCGTAGCGTCCGCCGGAGTTTACCAGATCGGCAACAGGAGACTTTATTGCTTTTTTTAGAGTCGGATCGTCCATTGGGAGTTTCCAGAAACGCTCCCCCGCCATTTTCGCCGCTGTAAGCACCTCATCCCCAAATGGATCATTATTGGTGAAAAGGCCTCCGGTATTCGTTCCCAAAGCTACAGCACATGCCCCTGTGAGAGTGGCAATGTCGATGATTTTGTCGGGCTTGAGTTCTGATGCGAAAGAGAGTGCGTCGGCAAGCGTAAGCCTGCCTTCCGCATCCGTGTTGTTGACTTCAATGGTCTTTCCGTTGCGAGCCCTAAGGATATCGTCAGGCCTGTATGCATTACCTCCGGGCATGTTTTCCGCTGCGGCTATGATAACTGTGACCTTCCACGGCAGCTTAAGCTGAGACGCTGCTTTTACAGCTCCAAGGACTGCACAAGCTCCGCTTTTGTCACCCTTCATCGTAGTCATGAAATCCGCAGGCTTTATGTCCAATCCTCCGCTGTCAAAAGTAAGGCCCTTGCCTACAAGAGCGATATGCCCCCTGCATTCACCTTCCGGTGACCAAGTGAGGGTAATGAACCTGGGGGGATTTGACGAACCTTTTGCGACAGCATGGTACGCGCACATTTTTTCTTTCACTATTCTGTCTTCGTCCCATATTTCGCATTCCAGGCCAAGCTCCAGGGCCAATGATTCGGCTTTCTTTGCAAGAGTATCCGGGGTGATGACATTACCAGGTTCGTTCGCGATATCCCTTGTATAGCACTGTGCCTCTCCGAGGATCTTTCCTTCCTCCAACCCTATAGAGTCCGCATCTGCAACATTGACAACTTCAGGGGGTACAAGCTTCTCATCCTCTTCCTGAGAGATATATTTGTCAAACCTGTAACACCCCAGGACAGCTCCTTCAGCTGCAGATCTTGAATTGATCCTGTCTTCTGCCTCGGGCATGCAAAGAAGCACACTTGAGCATCTTTTTGCAGCCGCAGTTCTGACTATCTGAAAGCTTCCTTCCCTGATGTTTTCCTGGAAACTGCTTTTTTCATTTCCAAGTCCGTGTATGACGACGTATTTGACTGATCCGTCCATGACCGTGATCTTTATCGTGGAACCCGTTTTTGCCTTGAAGTTCTCGTTAATGACCGCTCTGCGGCAAAACTCCAACATATCTCCGGCAAGAGGTTCCAGGCACAATAACTCAGATGAGGCTTCCTCAGCAAGTATTCCGATCAACTGGACACTTTCCTGATCGAAGCCTTTTTCACATTTATTAATGTTCAATATATTCCCTCCATATAAGTAACTCGCTTTTATTCTGAACATCATAATAATATCACTATTTAATCTTAATGTTGATGTACTTTCTGCTTACCCAATCTTTTCTGCTATACTAATCAGGGTCGATTTTCTGCTTTTTACGGAGGAATGAAGGATGGATCACAAATACGATGTGATAATCGTCGGATCAGGTCCCGCAGGACTGTTTGCAACTCTCGAACTTATAAAAAACGGCAAAAAGGTTCTTCTCATAGACAAGGGAAGATCCATAGAAGCCCGTATCTGCCCTATGAAAACAGGCGCTCCTGAATGCGTACACTGCAATCCTTGCAATGTTGTATGCGGATGGGGAGGCGCGGGCGCTTTCAGCGACGGTAAACTTACACTGACACCTGAGTTCGGGGGCAACCTTGAAGAATACTGCGGACGCCAGAAGCTTCTCTCTCTTATCGACGAGGCGGACCATGTATATCTGGAGCACGGAGCCAGCAGCACGCTGTTCAAACCAAGCGGCGACCTTGCAAAGAACGTCATTACCAAAGCACTTCAGGCAGGCCTGGACATAATCCCTGCAACAATACGCCATATGGGAACAGACAGGTCGAAGCAGATCCTTGGCGCCATATATCAGACCATAAAAGACAGTTGTGAGGTAAGGACAAACACAATGGTAGAAAAAGTCCTGCTCAAACCTGACGGATCCGTTGCCGGCGTACTGCTTGCGGACGGGGAAGAGATCTGCTCCGACAGGGTCCTTCTGGCACCCGGACGCGAAGGCGCTGCATGGATGGAAAAAACCGTGAAGGAGCTTGGACTGGAGATCGAGTCCCTGCCCGTAGATATTGGCGTAAGGGTGGAAATACCCTCTGCCTGGGCTGAGGATATAACGGACCAGTTCTATGAGGTCAAGGCACTTCTTGACACACCTACCTTCGATGACAAGGTGCGCACATTCTGCATGTGCCCGCACGGTGAGGTCACATCCGAGTACCAGAGCCACCACGAGATCCTGACGGTCAACGGCCACTCGAACCAGGAAAATGACTGCAAGACAGAAAACACAAATTTTGCAATACTTGTCTCTACTAAGTTTACTAAGCCTTTCAGGGATCCGATCGGTTACGGCAGCCACATAGCCCGCCTGGCAAACATGCTTGGCGGAGGAATTATCGTCCAGCGACTCGGTGACCTCCGAAAGGGGAGACGCTCAACACCGGACAGGATAGCCCGCGGACTTGTAAGGCCCACTCTTACAAGCGCAGAACCGGGAGATCTCGCCTGCGTTCTTCCATACAGGCATCTTGTTGGTATCATGGAAATGCTTGCAGCGCTTGATCATATAATACCGGGGGTCAACAGCGGCCATACCTTGCTCTATGGAGTCGAGGTAAAGTTTTACAGTCTCAAAGTCGCTCTCGACAGCGGGCTCAGGACTTCTATCAAAGGTCTGTACGCAGCCGGAGACGGAGCCGGGGTCACAAGAGGAGTGATACAGGCCTCCGCATCGGGCCTTTGGGTCGCCAGGGCAATGCTCTCAGAAAAATGATCAACCTCATGGTCTGCTGAGTAAAAATAATCAGAAACCTGAAGGAGCGCCTTTTTAAATTTTACGAAATAGCGCTCCCTATGTCGGCACTTATATCGGTATTCCCCCTTTGATATTCCTACTGAATCATCTTATATGGGTCGTTTTTACCGCTGATTTCTTTGTAAGGATGCTCCTTACAGACAATACTGCCATCCTTGCCTGTTGGTCGTATCTGATCAGAATTTCAGTAATCCTACAGAATTCAGGAAGATGATGAGGACCAACAGCGGAGTTACGTAACGAAGGAGGATTCTGATCACCCTTACCTTTCCTTCGTTATTAAGTTTCCCGTGATTTGTCAGTTCATCCCTCAGGTCCTTCTCTTTCATTTTGTAACCTGCATAGAGTGCAATAAAGAGGCCTCCCAAAGGCAGACATATGTTCGACGATAAGAAGTCGAAAAGATCGAAGAATCCCCTGCCCATGACTTTGATCCCTCCGAAGAAGCTCGAGCTGTCGGCTGAACCGGCTGCCAGAACCCCTACAACTGCAATAATGGCACAGTTGAGGATAGCAGCTTTTTTGCGCGGCATGTTGAATTCTTCCGACATCCATACAGTCGGAACTTCTACGAGCGAAAGCATTGCTCCGTTGGCTGCGAATGCGGTCAGCAGGAAAAATGCAAACAGAAGTACCTGCCCAAAGGGCATCTGCGAGAAGACCAGAGGAATAGTGATAAATAACAGGCCCGGTCCTGCTCCGGGCTCAACTCCGAAGGAGAAGACCGTCGGGAAGATCGCAAGGCCTGCAAGCATCGATACAGAGATATCTGCTACGGCTATCTTAAGCGGAGCAGTCGAAAGATCTGAATCTTCAGTGAAATATGATCCGTAAGTTATCATGGTCCCCATTCCGAGCGATAGCTTAAAAAAGGCAAGTCCCATTGCCGCAAGCGTTACAGATGGTGTTATCTGTGAGAAATTTACATGGAAAAGGAAGCGAAGACCGTCAGCGGCTCCCGGAAGCGTAAGCGCACGGATAGCACAGATTATGAGAAGCAGGAAAAGTACGGGCATCATGATCCTGATAGCCCTCTCTATACCGCGTGAAACACCCATGGAAATGATAGCACCTATTACACAAAGTACCACCACCTGCCAGAATATCGGAGAAAGTACTGCTGCCGAAAAGAAACTCCCTCCCGCAGTCCCGGCTCCGATGGCGCTGCCGAACATTGCTCCTGCCTTCTCTGCAGTGATCCCTGCAAAAGCTCCTGTTGCAGCCTTGAATGTATAGTAATATACCCATCCTGCCACACAGCTGTAGAAAAACATTATCAGGTATGCGGCAAGCGCTCCCATAAAACCGATACCGGACCAGGGAGACTTCGGATCGTTATCAAGTTTCCTAAAAGCGCCGACCGGGTTCATCCTTGATCTGCGGCCGATAACAAATTCGCTTATCATAATAGGAACAGCCACCATAAAGACAAAAAAGAGGTACAGTAGAAGGAAAGCGCCGCCGCCGCCTGTTCCTGTCATATAAGGAAATTTCCATATGTTTCCCAGACCAACGGCTGAACCAAGGGATACCATCAATGCAGCTAAAGTTGAACTAAAACCGTCTCTTTTCTTTGTTTCTAATGACAATAAAATCTCCCCCTTAATTAGGTTTAACAGAGAATAAAATAATGCGTTTTTAAAAAATCGCATTAATTTTACACCTAATTATTCAAAACCGGAGAGTATATATTAATTACATATTATCCTCTTCAAGCCCAGAAGTTGGAACAGTTGCACAGACAATTGCAACTATAATAATGGAACAGCCTATTATCTCCTGCATCGATGGCGGCTGATTCAGTAAAAGAGAGGTCAGTCCGACTGCAACAACTATCTCAAGCGTACAGAGGAGGCTGACCGTCGCGGCCGGCAAATATTTTAAAGCGGTGTAGAAGAGGCCGTATGCAAGAA
>JBFXIQ010000028.1:0-18132 GCA_050175815.1 Synergistaceae bacterium | reverse complement strand
GACGATCCCTTGGATATTCAAGTCCTATCGGGATGGAGGCCTCGATCTTTCCTTTTTTCAGCACGATAACACGTGTTCCAAGCCTGAGTGCCTCACCCACGTCATGTGTCACCATGAGGAAAGTTTTGCCTCCATCCATATATATCCTTGCAAGTTCACGCTGCAGTGCCCTTCTGGTAAAATAATCCAGTGCTCCGAGAGGTTCATCCAGAAGGACTATTTCAGGATCACACGACAGAGCCCTCCCCAGTGCGACCCTCTGTGCCATCCCCCCGGAAAGCTGGTGCGGCATCGCTTTTCCATATCCCTCAAGTCCAAGCATCTTCAGCAGACTTATGGCCTTTGAATGGAGATCTTTGGCCCTGCCTTCCGGATGAAAGGGAAAGAGGATATTGTTTTCGACCGAAAGCCAGGGAAGGAGACGGGGCTCCTGAAAGACCATCCCTACGGGAAGCGGATGTTCCTGATCGCAGACTCTGCCTTTAAATAATATCCTGCCCTCTGTCTGCTGTTCAAGACCTGCCAGTATTCTGAGCAATGTTGTTTTGCCCGAACCGCTTCTTCCTACTATTACAATGAAGCCGCCTTGTTCTATTTCCATATCGATCCCGTTCAGGGCATCGACATCCATGTCTTCGAGTTCATATTTTTTTTGCAGACCTTTTATACTAAGCCAGTTCATGCTTCGATACCCCGCTTCAGGTAACGCCTGATCGCCCAAAGGAAACCGTAGTCAAGAAAAGCTCCGAGTGCTCCGATCACAAGTATGCCCATGAGGACAACATCCGAACGGGAAAGCTGCTCTGCATCAAGTATCATATAGCCCAGTCCCGACGATGCGGCAACAAGCTCCGCAGCCACAAGCGAACGCCAGCTGTACCCAAGGCCCAGCCTAAGTCCGGTAAGTATCGAAGGTATCGCGGAGGGCAGGATGACATACCTGAACTGATGCCATTTTTTGTATCCGAAGACTGTCGCTACCTCTAGCAACTTGGGGTCGCAATCCCTTATTCCCTGAAGCGCGTTCATGAATACCGGAAAAAATGTAGCAAGGATTATCAGTATTATCTTCGGAGCCTCTCCTATCCCAAACCACAGGATAAGCATGGGAATAACCGACATGGGCGGTATATGCCTCAAAAATTCCAGTGTGGGCTCAAGCTGTACCAGCAAGGGCGGGAACCATGAGCAGAGAAGCGCAAGTGAAAGCGCAATGGACGCAGAGAGTCCGAATCCTTTTATGATCCTCTCAAGGCTGGCCCAGACGTGCTTTTGCAGCTCTCCGTTCTGAATCGACAGAACAAAAGAATCGATGACTTTTTCCGGAGAAGGGAGTAGGAAAGCATTCCACCAACCGGCGTTCGAGCCTGCCCACCAAAACAGCAATAACACTGCAGGGACTATCAGGCCGCTTTCCATCAAATTCTTTTTTTCGAATTTCATTCCCTCACGCTCCCGTTATATTGTACATTTTTTTAGCTGATAAGCACAGTAAATGAGCCGTGTTTATGTTAATCTATTATGGGAAAGGCGGTGCGGCATGAAAATGCCGGGGGGAATCTGCAGCCTCCAGGCTGCGGAGAATTGGGGGTAAAGGTTGAATTCTCCAGCGAACATTGTTCTCAGTTCGCGAATTCTCCGCAACGCGAGCATTGCAAAGCGTTGCAAATTCTCCAGCGGCCGAAGGGCGCGAATTCTCCGGCGGATGCTTCCTCCGCCTGCATTTAACAACTGCTCAGCAACCGCTCAGCCATTGCTCAGCAATCTCTTGAAGGGGTGATCATATTTGGGAAAAGTAACATGGAAACCCGGGACTATGCTTTATCCTATTCCGCCCGTCATGGTCTCGTGCGGTACGATGGAAAAGCCTAATGTTATTACAGTTGCGTGGACCGGCATCGTAAATTCCGATCCTGCGATGACCTACATATCAGTCAGACCGGAGCGTTACTCGCACGGACTGATAACGACTTCTTCAGAGTTTGTAATAAACCTCACCACAGAGGCGCTGATATGGACCGCCGATTACTGCGGTGTAAAGTCCGGAAGAGACACAGACAAATTTGCACTGCCGTCAATAACCGCGATCCCGGCGTCTGAGGTAAGCGCGCCCATGATAGAGGAAAGTCCGCTCAGCCTGGAATGCCGTGTAGACCGCACACTCAGGCTAGGTACTCATGACATGTTCCTTTCAAAAATTGTTGCGGTAAACGCAGATGAAAAGCTTATCGACAACAATGGCAGACTTCACCTTGAAAAAGCCCGATTGGTTGCAACGAGCCATGGAAAATATTTCTCGCTTGGAAGACAGATCGGTTCTTTCGGCTACTCAGTAAAGAAAAAACGCTGAAAACACCTTCAGGATCATCTGTCAGTCTGTAAAAATTTATCATAAAGAGAAAGGGAGGAATAGATATGCTGGTTTGCGCAATTTGCGGAAAAGCTCTGAAAGAGTGCTGCGACCTTTTTCACGAGGCTGTCACGCAAGACGGGGACACAGTAGTTGTCTGCAACGACTGTGCAATAGAAAACGACCTGCAGTTTGAAGATGAAATAGAAGAAAAGTAAAAAAATGATAGATTTTCTTATCATGTCCCAATATGGACCCGATCCTGAGCCGAAAAGGCTTCTATTCCTCCTTTTCCTGGCCTTTTTCGTCTCAGGATTTGTTTATGAGGCACATTGTTCAAATGATCATCCCAGAAATTCTTCAAACTCCATAGCCCTGTACTGTTCCGCAGGTTTTCCGGGAACTGCTATCGCGTGGGTGGGACAGAAGGCTACACATCTCTGGCATGACTCGCAGAGGTTTCTGTTGATAAAAGGATACTCCCCTGCTTTTTCGATGGCTCCTGCAGGACAGTTTTCCAGACATCTCATGCATTTTATGCACTTATCCCTGTCCACCGTTATTGGGAACATCCTGTAAAAGAATCTTAGGGATCTTCCACTCGAAACCAGTTTGTACCACATACATGGAATAATGGGGATACCCCCTCCCCAAGTCGCTTTGCCGTCAGCAAGCTTGTCAGCAAAGGACTTCGCCTTCTCCAGGGCTGCCGAGACCAGATCCTTATTTTTATCTTCAGGGATAACTCCGTTGTTGTAGTTGCCCGGCATGACGAACAATTCTGAACCTATAGGCTTATATCCTTTTTGCCTGACAAGTTTTCTGAACTTCCCCTCAGCGCCCAGAGCGGAGCCCCCCATCGTTGCAGTCATAAATATGCTTCGTCCCTTACCGGCAGGAAGTGATGCAATAAATCTGAGAACAAGCGGATATGAGGAGAAAAAAGCAATAGGGAAAGCAAGGCCGATAACACTCTCACCCGACATCCTGAAGGAATTAAACTTGCCGATCATATGGAAGTTGACCTCGTGCCCTTTTTCTTCAAGCCTTCTGCCGACTTCCCTAGCGATCAAAAGAGTATTCCCTGTCCCCGAAAAAACATAATATTCGACTTTCATTAATCATTTTCCCCCCCACGTCAGAACAATTATACGAACAGCCATTTTCCCGTTATCATTATAGCCATTTACTCAGATATAATAACAGTATCAGGGAATAGAGAAAATAATTTTGTCCGGCATCAAAGTGATCTTAAGGATAAGGAAAGGCGACCTGATAATATGGACTACAAAAATTTATTTGATTTCACCGGTAAAAAAGTCCTTGTTACCGGAGGGACAGGGACATTGGGAGCCGAGTTCGCATACGCATTTGCATCATGCGGGGCTGATGTGGTCATCACCGGAAGAGACAGGCAAAAAGCTGAAAATGTTTTAAAAAGATGCATATCTCATGGCAACATGTCGGAATTTATACAATGTGACCTTTCAGATGTTTCAAAAATAGCGGATATGGTGGAGCGAACGTCAGGCATCCTTGGCGGGATAGATATTCTCTGCAACCACGCCGGCTTTTCCATACGCAAACCTGCGGCCGACTGTACTGAAGAAGACTGGGACAGGCTGATCGGGATTGATCTTAAAGCACCTTTTTTCATCGCCTGTGAAGCTGCTAAAATTATGAAAGAGAACAAATGGGGGAGAATAATAAATACTGCATCAGTATCTTCCGCCAGAGGACACAAAAATCTCTCCATATACGCATCGGCAAAGGGGGGGATCAGCCAGATGACTAAGGTCCTGGCTAATGAATGGGCAGCGGAAGGGGTCACGGTAAACGCTGTCGCTCCGGGCTACGTGCCGAGCGCACAGACATCTGACCTTATAAATAACAAAAAGAAAAAAAGGGAACTTCTTGCCCGGATACCGCTTGGGCGTTTTGGAAAACCTGAAGAAATTGCAGCCGCAGTACTTTTCCTTGCATCTCCCGGCGGTTCATACATTACCGGACAGACAATTTATATAGAAGGAGGAAGACTCATCGACTAGCCAACACTGACAGAATTAATGGCAACAACGGAAAATTTACCTTTCTCACCCAACCGATCACAAAAACTGCCCCGTTTGCATGAGACAAAAGGGCAGTTTTTTATTAGATCTATAGTTACACCATTAACTTTTCAGGCACAACTCAAACCGAACATTACATGTAAACCAGAGCTATGGTCCTCCTGATCCCTAGATGAGCCTTACCACCATGGCCACACCCTGGCCACCGCCTATGCAGGCGCTGGCCATGCCGACACTTTTGCCCTGCTGTTTCAGAGCATATAAAAGGGTCGTCAGTATCTTGGCGCCGCTCGCTCCGATAGGATGTCCCAGAGCGATCGCACCTCCATGGACATTCAGGCGTTCCATATCGAATGGCATTTTACGGTGACATGCGATGACCTGTGCCGCAAATGCTTCATTTATCTCGATCAGCTCCATGTCATCCATAGTCATACCTGCTTTTTTCAATGCGATGTCCATAGCCTTGACGGGTGCGATCGGGAAATGTTCAGCGTCAACTGCTGCGGCTGAGTAACTTAATATTTCGGCGATAGGCCTGAGACCCTCCGCTTTGGCCCAGTCGTCGCCGACAACCATTACAGCACTGCCCGCATCACACAGTGCGGAGCTTGAGCCTGCTGTGATAGTTCCGTCCTTTTTGAATATTACGGGCAGTTTTGCCAGTGATTCAATCGAAGTATCTTTTCTGGGGATCTCATCTGTGTCTAAGATAAGCTCTCCCTTCTTCCTGTCCTTCACGACCACCGGCACTATCTCATCCTTAAAAAGCCCTTTTTCTATAGCATCGACAGCTTTCATATGGCTGTAGTATGAAAATTCATCCTGTTCCCCGCGTGTGATAGAAAATTCCGGGATCACAACATCCTCTGTGATCTCACCCATGAGACGGCCTGCCAGTGGGCAGATAAATCCGTCAGCGTGAAGAACGTCTTCTGCCTTTTTCTCTCCCATCCTCATCCCCCAGCGCGCATCTCTTAGTATATAGGGAGTGTTGGTCGCGCTCTCCATACCACCTGCCAGGATCGTATGGGCATCTCCCAGACGCACCCTGTCAGCTGCAAGCATTATGCTGCGCAGTCCGGAACCGCAGCGGATATTTACCGTAAATGCCGGCACGGATTGATCTATCCCCGCCTTGAACATGGCATTCCTTGCAGGGTTTGCTCCGACGCCTGCCTGCCAACCGTTTCCCATAATCACTTCTTCGACCGCATCAGCGGATGCGCCTGAACGGATAATAGTTTCTTTTAAGGCAGCTGCTCCAAGATCCACTGCAGAAAGTTTAGAGAACTGTCCTCCGAATTTTCCTCCTGCTGTCCTGCTGGCGCTCAATATTACTGCTCTAGCCATTTCATGCGACCTCCATTCCCTTTATCGGGGGGAGCGGATCAGCCACATCAAACTCAGCCTCGGTATGTTCCCTGATCTGCTCAATTGTTACTTCCGGCGCTTTTTCGATCAGCGTCATTTTGCCGTCAGCAATTGAAAATACTGCAAATTCCGTCACTATCATACTCGCGACTCCAACTGCCGTAAGGGGAAGTCTGCACTGTTTCAGTATCTTGGCCCCACCATTTTTAGTGGTGTGTGTCGTCGCTATATAGACTTTTTTCGCTCCTACGACAAGGTCCATCGCGCCGCCCATTCCCGGGACACTCTTGCCCGGAATGACCCAGTTGGCTATGTCGCCCGTCTGGCTTACTTCGAGCGTGCCAAGTACTGTGGCATCGACGTGCCCGCCTCTTATAAGGCCGAAGCTGGTATCGCTTGCAAAAAAGCTGCCTCCGGGAAGCATCGATATTATGCGCCCGCCGGCTCCTATGCACCTCAGATCTGGTTCAGCAGGAGCAGGGCCTATTCCGATAGCTCCGTTTTCAGCCTGAAAGATTATGTGGACACCTTCGGGAATATAGTCTGAAACAAGTGTCGGTATGCCTATTCCAAGGTTCACTACCTGTCCTTCTGAAAATTCCAGTGCTATCCGTTTGGCTATTCTTTCCTTTATAATGCATTCATCAAGTTCTGGAAGCATAGTATGAACCTCCTTTCACAACTATCATGTCCACTAGGATCCCTTGTGTTATTATTTCATTCGGATCAAGCTCCCCCACGTCCAGCACTGAGTCGACCTCGGCTATAACGATCTCTGCGGCAGTTGCCATAGCCGGGTTGAAGTTCTGGTTGGTGCCTTTGTATATCAGATTGCCCATGCGGTCCGCCTTATATGCCCTCACCAGGGATACGTCTGCTCTGAGCGGCAGCTCCAGTATGTATTTCCTGCCGTTGACTTCAAGCACCTGCTTGCCCTCTTCGACAATAGTTCCCACTCCTGTCGGAGTCAGAAAGCCGCCGAGACCGAATCCGCCTGCCCTTATACGCTCAACGAAGGTACCCTGTGGCGAAAGTTCAAGCTCCATTTTTCCGGAATTAAAATATTCACCTGTCTTTTTGTTGAGACCTACGTGGGAAGCGATCACTTTTTTTATCCTTCCGGCTGCAACCAGTTTTCCATGACCAACATCTTCATATGCGGTATCGTTGGCGATCATGGTCAGCTGATCTGTTCCGGCTTCGAATAGCGCGTCGACAAGCGTGTAGGGTATTCCTCCGTAATTGAATCCCCCAACCATTATCGTGTCGCCCTGTTTGATGCATTTTACTGCTTCTTGCGCAGAGACAACCGGTTTGATAATCTTCTTGGTCATCATACGGTCCCTCCTTCAAGTTTATTTTTTTTCTTACCAAAACCTTTCTGCTTCGCGTATACCGCTCCGACTATGACTGCTCCAATTATATTTGAGATCATTGTCGGATAAATGATAAGGAATGGTACGGCAAGTAAAAGCACCCTTTCTATTATGTTGAGGTCGTCAGCAAAATATCCCTGCACCGCAGCTGAAATCCCAATGACCGCAATGAGCGCGGTAACGCTTGCAAGTACAATATGAACGACTCCCCCCTGCAGGAGAAGACCAGGATTGTATATGAACATGTAGGGTACTATAAATCCTGCTGCCGCAACCAGAAGGGCTGTAAATCCGGTTTTCAGAGGTTCTGACTTTGCGATTCCTGCAGCTGCGTAAGTTGCAAGCGCTACAGGGGGTGTTACGTCTGCAAGCACTCCAAAATACAGACAGAAAAGGTGTGCAGAGAACATGGGAACTCCCATTTGTGCCAGTGCGGGTGCCGCCAGAGTTGACGTGATTATGTACTGCGCGGTGGTTGGAACGCCCATGCCAAGGATTATTGAGCCTATCATCGTAAGAATAAGAGCAAAAGGAAGAATGCCCTGTGACATGCTCAGCACGAACGATGAGAACGCCAGCCCCAAGCCAGTGATGGCGATAATACCTATAACTATACCTGAACAGGCACATGCCGCAGCGACGTCTACAGCTCCGGTACCTCCGGATATCATCGCATCGATGATCCTTCTCGGGGTCATGCGGTGCTCTTTGTCTCCAAACCAAGAAGTTACCACAAGGGCTACGATCGACCAAAAGACCGCCATCGTCGGTGAGTAGCCGAAGGCAAGGAATGCGACCAGCAGGACTATCGGGAGCAAAAGATGCCATCCCTGGCGGATGACCTTTCTGACGTTTGGAAGCTGTTCATCTGTAAGCCTGGGCATACGTCTTTTTCCTGCCCTGAAGTGGACCATTGCGCCTATCGAAATAAAGTAGAGTGTTGCAGGTATTGCTGCGCCGACAACTATTTCCCAATAGGATACTCCAAGGAACTGCGCCATTATGAAGGCCGCAGCCCCCATTACCGGAGGCATTACCTGTCCTCCTGTAGAGGCCGCCGCGACTATAGCACCGGCAAATTCAGGGGTGTAGCCAGACTGTTTCATAAGAGGGATAGTAAATGCTCCCGTTGTTACGGCATTTCCGCATGAACTGCCTGAGACCATTCCCATAAAACCGCTAGCAGTTACCGCAGCCTTACCCGGTCCTCCCTGACTCTTCCCGGCAAGTCCTACAGCAAGGTCGATAAAGAACTGACCCGCTCCCGAAGTGCTGAGGAAAGACCCAAACAGGACGAAAAGGAAGATGAACGATGCTGAAACTCCCAGGGGAACTCCAAAAATACCATCGGTACGAAGGTACATGAAAGGAGCGAGCTCATCAAAGGAAAAACCCGCGTGTGCTAGGATGCCCGGCATATAAGGCCCGAATACTCCGTAAGCAAGAGCAAGCGTAGCGACTATAGGAAGCGGCCAGCCCAGAGATCTGCGTGCGCCTTCTATAACCAGCACTATCATTATTACGCCGATGTAGATATCAGAGGGTATCGCCGCGCCTTCGCGGGCTGCTATGGCGTCATAATTCAGCAGTATGTTTGCACAGCCGATGACTATCAGTATTGCGGGTATCCAGTCAAAGATGCTTATCTTCAGCTTATTTCCTTTTTTCTGAGACGCGGGGTATATAAGGAAGAGAAGCGCACCCATGAACATCCAGTGCCACGCCCTCTGTGTCATTGCCGCAAAAAGCCCGAAAGCCGCTGTGTAAAGGTGGAAACAGGAAGCTATTATGGCTATGCCAGCCACTATGTAAAACTGCCAGCCCGATAATCTACGCTTTTTACTTTCATCAGGATCTTCAACTATCTCAGGGATAATATCAATCGTTTTCATGTTTTCTGCTGTATGCAGATCAAATTCATCAGCCATCAAACAAACCTCCTGTGATCTAACGCTTCTAAAGTCAACGGGGAGCAAATGCCCCCCGTTGAGATCCTACTATAATTCGGGGTATATTACTTAACTGTTATTCCCTGTTCCTTAAAGTACTTGACCGCTCCAGGGTGGAAGGGGATGATTCCTACAGATGCCTTTTGCGGAACAAAATTAGCCGCATGCGGTGTTACTTTCATCAGTTCTTCTTTTTTGTCGATGAAAGTCTTCAGACAGTCGTATGCGACCTTTTCTGTCATTTTTCCGTTAACTACCAGGAAGTTTGCGTCAGCTACAGTCTTGCAAGGCTGATCCTGTTTTGTATAGGTTCCCTTTTCGATAGTGTATTTCAGGAGGAACCGGTGCTTCTTGGTAACCTTGTCTATAACGTCATCCGGGAGGGATATCAGGACTACATCACGCACAGCCGCGATCTCCATGATCGCCGAACCGGGAGCTGCAAAGTTAAAGAAAGCTGCGTCAATATTCCCGTCCTTGAGGGCAGTTACGGCTTCGGGCTGTGTGAGCTGCTGCTTGTTGATATCCTTTTCAGGATCCCAGCCTGCGGCCTCAAGGATCATCAGGGAAAGAAGCTGGTCTCCGCCGCCCGGGGCGCCGAGAGAGATTTTCTTGCCCTTAAGATCGGCAAATGTTTTGATGCCAGTTTTCGTTGTCGTAACGAGGTGCTGAGGTGCGGCATACATGTTCATGAGGGTAAGTAGCGGGAGTTTTCCGTCCTCCTTGAACGCTTCGGTCCCGGTGTATGCCTGGTAAAGGGTCGATCCCATGGTCATTCCGATCTGGGCCTTATCTGATGCGACAAGACGGCAGTTTTCCTTGGAAGCCGCTGTGGAGCGCGATGTCGCCTTAATGTCGAGGCCGCCCTTGGTAAGCAGCTCAGCCATAACTCCGCCCAGTGGGTAGTACGTACCACCGACTCCGCCTGATCCGATAGTGATAAAGGTCATGGCGGAAGCGATCCCCGCGAAAAGCATAACTGCGATAATTCCGAGTGCGATAATATTTCTCTTCTTCATAAAACTTGTACCTCCTTAGGAATGTATTATTTCGCGTTGCTATCTATACCTGCCGCATCGGCAGGATAAGGCGCTTTAGAGAAGTTTCTTTGCCGCCGCGTCCAGTCCGGCAGCCAATTTTTCCAGCAGCTCGCCGACCTGTGCTTCGTTTATGATAAGAGGAGGCGCTACCAGGAAATTGTCCCCCAGCAATCCGTCCACCTGACCTGACCCCGGATAGATGATCAGCCCCCTGTCTACGCATTCCTTCGTGGCAACATTCGCCGCTCCGGTTTTTTCAAAGGGTTCTTTTGTAGCTTTGTCTTTCACCAGTTCGAATCCCCACATAAGCCCTTTGCCCCTGACATCGCCCACTATCGGGTTTCCTGCTGCGATCTTCTTTACTCCTGCTCCAAGCAACTCCCCCATTCTGGCAGCGTTCTCGACCAGTCTGTGTTCCTTCATATACTTGAAAACTGCGCATACAGCTGCAGCGCTTATCGGATTCCCGTTATAGGTATGACCGTGCATGAAAGATCCGCTGCCGTTCTTTATGGCTTCAACAAGCGAATTTTTTGCGATTATCCCGCCTGTCGGAACATAGCCCGCGGCAAGCCCCTTGGCAGTCGCGATGATGTCAGGCACGACATTCCAGTGATCGACCGCAAAATTCTTTCCCGTCCTTCCGCAGCCAGTCATAACTTCATCGGATATAAGAAGAACGTCGTATTTGGTGCAGATATCCCTGATCATCGGCCAATATTCATCAGGAGGCGTGATAGCCCCAACTGTTGACCCCACAAGTGGCTCTGCAATGAAGGACGAAATATACTGCGGACCTATGATCTTTATCATTTTTTCGAGATGCTTTGCACACATCATGCCGCATGAGGGATACTCAGCTCCAAACTCACAACGGTAACAGTATGCTGCGGCTATTTTAGGGGATTCTCTGAAAAGAGGTGAAAATACCCTGCGGCGCGCCATAGATCCGGCTATGGCCATAGTACCTATCGTGCTGCCATGGTAAGAATTCCAGCGGCCGATCGTCAGATGCTTGCTGGTAGCAGGACCGTCTCTCTCAACAAAGTACTGCCTGGCAAGCTTGACTGCCGACTCTATCGCTTCGCTTCCGCCGCTTACGAACCACACCTGGTCCAGGTCGCCGGGGGCTGTTTCTGCAACAGCAGTTGCTGCTTCTTCAACTATTGAGCAGCGCCAGCGCGAGGGGTGGGCAAATTCTATCTTCTCATACTGCGCCCTCACGGCATCAATTACTTCCCTGTTGCAGTGGCCAAGGTTTGAGATCAAGGCTCCGCAGCATCCGTCAAGATATTTTTTACCTTCGGTATCATATATATAGATACCCTCGCCATGGTCTGCTTCGATGTAATTTGTTTTAAAACTTCGGGGAAATGCATGCTTTAACATCCTGTATTATACCTCCCGCCATAAAATTGAAGGAAATAAATCATAATGCTTTTAAATAGACAAGACGCAAAATGAAAAGATGCTTCGTAAAAAAAAGAATATTGCTTGTAATTGCTTTAAATCCTTACAGTATTCACCTGTGACAGCATAATAGCATATGAAGGATTTCCTTCAGTTTTTTATACCTTATAACATTTTTTTTGTCAACCATTAATTTAATTTATTTTTTTTGCAAAAGCTGCACATCAACAGTATCAAATTCGACATTCTTTGTGATAAAGTTAAGATGTTTTCTTATTAGGCCGAATTTTTGGCAGTTTATAATGTATAATCTTCAAAACCTTGGAGGGAACGATCATGGGCTGGAGAAACGTTGAGAATAATCTGAGCAGCCTGCCGCCGGCTCAGAGGAAGATCGCAGAATACATGTTAAAGAATAAACTGGAATCGATTTTCCTGACCGCCCTCCAGCTTGGCAAAAACGCGGGATCAAGCGAAGCTTCGGTCATAAGGATGGCTTCGAATCTTGGATTTTCAAGTTTTCCGGATTTTATCAAGTCCCTGCAGGAAGAGGCAAAAGACCAGCTTTCGACCCTTGGCCGTCTACAGACACACAAACTTCAGCCTCAGACAGGTGGCCTGATCGCGAGGATCATCAACAGCGATCTTGAACAGGCGCGGGAATCCTTATCAACTGTAGATGACGGATCCATAATAACCCTTGCCGAAAAAATATGCGCTTCGGACGCCATCTATATAATCGGACTCAGAAGCACCAGGTCACTGGCAGTATATATGGAGTATTATCTCTCCTGGTTTTTTTCAAACGTATTTCTTCCCACCACGGATACAATAGGGAACCACCTTGTGGCGGCTCCCCAAAACAGCATTGTCATAGGCATAAGCTATCCGCGTTATACAAGGCAGACCGTTGAATGCATCGCCCTGGCGAAAAAGAGGAAATTCCTAACAGCGGCTATTACAGACTCTCCTTTCAGCCCTCTGGCAAAGGCTGCTGATATGTGTATAGTATCCCCATGTGCGCACATTGCACACATAGATTCGCTCCTGATACCCCTCGGGCTTATCAACACCCTTCTGATCCAGGTGGCGGAACAGCTTGGTCCAAAGGCACTCAAGAGGCTCGAAGAATTGGAGCATAACTGGACAGACAGCTCGGTCTACTGCTAGAGGCCTCTGTACAGGATCGCCCCAAAGCACCTTCTCAGGACATCAGCAGCCGGATCCTGTTCATCTGGTTTACGGAGCTTGTTCCTGAGTCGTAGTCCAGGGCAAGGAGACTTGTCCCGCTGTAGCGTCGCCTCAGTTCTTTTATCACGCCCTTTCCCGTAATGTGGTTGGGGAGGCATGCAAAAGGCTGGACACATATAATTTTTTTGACACCGCTCTCTATCAACGAGATCATTTCAGCAGTCAGAAGCCATCCTTCGCCTGCCTGGTTCGCACAGGAAACAACAGATGAAGCCTTATCGGCCATTGCGTATATGTCGTGGAGGCATCCGAACTTGGTACCCCTTAGAGCGTCCCTGACAGGCCTCCGGATGATCTCGATCGCTGCGATGGCAGCGCTTCCCGCTACCGCGGAACAAACACTTCCTGAAAGAGACCTGTATTTGTACACAGGATCAAAGAGACAGTAAAGCAAAAATGAAGCTATATCAGTCAGAACAGCCTCTCCCCCGCTTGACTCTATAAGATCAACAAGACGCTCGTTCGCGCCTGAGTGGTATTTGACCAGTATCTCACCCACTATTCCAACTTTGGGCTTTTCTGTTCCGCTTACCGGGATCCCGTTAAAATCGGACACAGTCTCACTCACAATCGAACTGAAGCCCGGTCCGCATCCATTTGCGATCGCATATTTATATTTGGATGACCACGCATTGTAGGCTTTCGTTGCTTCTCCGGGCCTAAGTTCATATGGTCTGGTCCTCAGCAGGAGCCTCATAAGCAGATCACCGTAGACCATTGCTTTCGCGGTCCGAAATATAACCCTCGGGGGCAAAGGAAAGCTTACTGAATTTTTGCCCTGTGAGTTGACTGCCAGCACCCTTACCTCTTCAAACCCTGCATCGTCAAGCGCCCTCCTCAAAAGCGGAACATAATTGCTCGCCCTGCATGAACCGCCTGTCTGCGCATAAAAACAATCAGTCTTTTGGGGATCATATTGTCCGCTTCTAAGGGCATTCAGAAATTGCCCTACCACTATCATCGCGGGGTAACATGCATCGTTGTTGACATAATTCAGCCCCAGTTCTACCGATTCCCTGCCGCCCTCGGCCAGGACCCTGAAATCATGCCCCTCCGCTCTCATTATGGATTCAAGGAACTGGAAATGATACTGCGAAAGCGGCGGACAAAGTATCGTCCTCTTTCCGGAAGGACATCTGACATGAGTTGTGTTTGGAACTACAACTTTATCAGCCTCTTCACTGACAGCATCTTTCGCTTTTACCGCAGCAAGAAGTGAGCGTATCCTTATCCTCACTGACCCGTTATTTTTGCTTTCATCTATCTTGAGGAGAGTGTGGAGACGTCCCTCATTTTCAAGGATCTTCGCAGCCTGATCTGCGCTTATTGCATCCAGTCCGCAGCCAAATGAGTTCAGCTGGACCATTTCTATCCTGCTGAAATCAGGATCGTTTGCCACCACATATGCAGTCCTATAAAGCCGCGAATGGTACACCCACTGATCGATTACTTTCAGCCCTTTGCCCGCTTCCGCGCCGATCGATCTCCCGGCGACTGAGTCCTCTGTAAGGACTGCGACGTTGTAACCGTTTATAAGTTCGGGTATGCCGTGATTTACTTCGGGGTCCATGTGATAGGGGTGACCGGCGAGGACTATACCTACAATCCCCTTCTCCTTAACGTATCTGACAGCCCTCTCCCCCATCGCCCCGATATCTTTTTTAAATTCCTCCTGCGCCTTATATGCTTTTTTGAGGGCCTTCGCTGCTTCAGCATGAGTCACGCCTTGACACCTGAACTCTTTTACTATGTGCCCGGCCATTTTCCCCGGTGAATTTATCGGAAAGAAGCTGTGGATGTAGCTTACTTTACCGGAGCTTAGCCCGTCGACATTTAGTCCGGCGACATCGGGATAGCCTGCCACCACGGGGCAGTTGAAGGAGTCGTCTGCGTCCCTGTACTCCTTTTTTTCCTGCTGTATGCCCGGGTAAAAAATAAGTTCAGCTCCCCTGTCTATCAGTTCCTGCAGGTGGCGGTGGACCAGCTTGGCAGGGAAACAAAGTGTCTGGGATGGAATAGTGTCGATCGCAAGCGACCCGTCAGGGCGTTCGGAAGAGAGTTCGACCCTGAAGCCCAGATTGGTGAAAAGGGTGAACCAGAAGGGGTAATTCTCATACATGTTAAGTACCCTTGGGATGCTGACGGTACCCCTTGGAGCATGCCCTTCCTCTATCGGCACATAATAATCAAAGAGCCGTTTATACTTTTCGCTGTAAAGATTAGGAGGAAGATCAGGCCTTGCCTGTCCTGCGTTCTCCCCTTTCAAGCACATGTTGCCGGTTACATGACTGCGCTCTCCGCTGAAGGTGGTCACGGTCAGAAGACAATTGTTCCCGCAGCCTGAGCAGCGCCTCGTCTCCGACTTCGAATCGAAGGAGAGAAGGGCCTCTCTTGAAATTATCGAGCTTTTCGCGCCGCTTTCACGGTCTGTTGATACAAGCGCAGCCCCGTATGCACCCATGAACTCTGATATATCGGGCCTCAGCACATTGCGCCCCGTAATTTTTTCGAAGGCCCTCAATAAGGCGTTGTTTTTGAATGTCCCGCCCTGAACGACTATGTGCCGGCCGATCTCTTCCATCCTTCGTATCTTCAACACCTTATAGAGAGCATTGCGGACTACGGAATATACCAGGCCCGCTGCGATATCTTCGACAGCAGCCCCCTCTTTCTGCGCCTGCCTCACCCTGGAGTTCATGAAGACCGTGCATCTTGAGCCGAGATCTACCGGCGAGCGGGATCTTTCCGCACTCGCCACGAACTCATCCATTCCCATACCCAGAGATTCGGCAAAATTCTGGAGGAATGAGCCGCATCCGGAAGAACAGGCTTCATTCAGAAATATCTGCCTGATGCTTCCCTTCTCTATCTTCAGGCATTTCATATCCTGTCCGCCGATGTCGATTATAAAATCCACATCCGGGTCGATTTGCTTTGCCGCCCGTGTATGGGCAACAGTCTCTATCTCTCCGATATCTATCCCGAATGCCGACTGGATCAGTTTTTCCCCGTAGCCAGTCACACAGCTGTTCTTTATGAAAAGTCCCTCAGGCATCAGAGAATAGAGATCAAGAATGATCTCCTTGACCGTATTTATCGGCTCACTTCCGCCACGCATCCTGTAATCGGAAAAAAGCAAATTTCCATCTCCGTCTGTAAGCACGGCCTTAGTCGTAGTAGACCCCACGTCTATGCCAAGATAGGCAGGCCCGACAGCGGATCCTATCGGCTTTTTTCGAGTTGAAACCTTGCTGTGTCTCTGCTCGAACTCCTTTTTTTCACCAGGATCTGAAAAGAGCGGCAAAAGAGAAGAACCGCAGCCCATCCTCAAAGGCGAGGAATAGGTCGATGTCCTGCGGTCCAGTTCGGAGACCGTAACTTCATCATTCTTTTTCCCAAGCAATGCAGCGCCAAGAGCCACAAAAAGATGGGAGTTTTCAGGCGATATGGACTGCATTGGCAGAAGCCTGAGCGTTTCTGAAAACCTTCTTCTGAGTTCCGGTAGAAAATAGAGAGGACCTCCAATGAATGCAACATTTCCAACTATCCTTCTCCCACAGGCAAGACCGCTTATAGTTTGATTTACAACAGCCTGGAATATAGAGGCTGCGATGTCCGCTCTTTCAGCCCCTTCTTTCATCAGGGACTGAACATCGGTCTTTGCAAAGACACCGCAGCGCGACGCAATCGGGTAGACCATCCTGGATCTCGCCGCAAGCTCGTTCAGCCCTGCTGCGTCTGTCCCCATAAGGAGTGCCATATGGTCAAGAAAGGCACCTGTGCCTCCTGCGCAGGTCTCGTTCATCCTCTGGTCGGCTCCGCTTTCGTCAAAATATGTAAGTTTGGCATCTTCACCGCCAAGCTCTATGCATACGTTCGCCTGAGGGATAAACCTGCTGACTGATGCAGAACAGGCAATAAGTTCCTGGGTAAACGGAAGCTTCATCTCCTCCGCGATCCCCATGCCTCCCGAGCCGGCTATCTCCAGTGTTACCCCGGAGTTTTTAAAACTATGCCTTATTTCGTTAAAAATTTCACAGACGGTTGTCCGGACATCTGAAAAATGCCGACAGTACCTGCTGTGGACGAGTCTGTCTCTTTCGTCCAATAGTACAGCTTTTGCCGTAGTTGAACCTATATCGAGCCCCATGTGCAAATGCGGCATCAGTTGCTTCCCCCTAACTTTCCTGTCAGAACAAGAGCTGTGCAAGACAGCCCTGACGTTTGAAACTTATCTGAAGTTTTGAAAGTTTAAAAAGGAGAAGTCGGTCTAAATCAGAAGAACAAGATCCAAAACAGGCAGGAAAAGATGTTCCCTTTCCGCTGTAAGGTTGCCTTTATCAAGAATGTTGGGTAAGGGACGAAATGAGGAATAATCTAACAGATCTTTTTTTAATGTATAAAAGGACTGATTAGCGTTTAAAAGTGAATTCAGCGACCTGTAAAGCCTGGAAAGTGTCTGTCTGTGTGTCGGATTTACTGCGGCAGAAGATGTTTCGATGCTGTTCATCATAATCTTTGCGGAGCTCGGACCAAGGCTGTACCGGATATTGTGTCCGGACAAAACAACAACAGCCGTCTGGAAAATGAGCAGAGACGTCAGAAGGATATATGCGTACTTTTTCATAATATTACTGAATCTATACAAACAATACCATCTCCGTTTGCGAAGATTATCACATCTCTGAAATAAATTCCATACCTAATTTTCAGTCAGTAAAATGAGACATGTGATTAAAGCTGATATAAAGATATAATTATGTAAAGGTAAAGTTATTCACCCAAATAGCATGTAATGATTAAATAATCACAAGGAGTGAGATAAATGGACAGATACATCAAAAACATACCTGTGGAAGAAATTTTTACACTTGCAGATCAGGTGGAATACCTCCCCGGTCAGGTAGTCAGCAGGACTATTTCACAAAACGATGCGCAAAGCCTAACAATATTTGCATTTGACAAGGGAGAGGAGATCAGCTCACACTCTTCTCACGGCGATGCACTGATCACCGTGCTGGATGGAGAGGGCAGAATAACAATTGACGGATCCCCTTTCATTCTTCATAAAGGCGACAGCATCCTCATGCCTGCCGGTAAGCCCCACGCGGTGTTTGCAAAGGAAAAATTCAAAATGTTACTTGTCGTAGTCTTCCCGCTGCAGTGAGTTTGCAGCTGAGAAATGCTGCGGAGAATTCGCGACGTTCGTCGCTGGAGAATTTGCAGCGCTTTGCCATGATCGCGTTGCGGGGAATTTACAGGACTTTGTCCTGTGGTGAATTCGCGACATAGGAATCATGTCGCTGGAGAATT
>JBFXIQ010000027.1:0-18979 GCA_050175815.1 Synergistaceae bacterium | reverse complement strand
TTCTAAATATTCGTATGAATTGAATATGAATGACGTTGTCACGATCGAACCCGGCATATATATTGATGGCTGGGGAGGATTGAGATTAGAGGATAATTACCTTATAATTGAGCAGGCGGGAAAAAGGCTGACGGGAAAATTGGAACAGACTTTTTACCGTGTATAAAAACAATGTTAGAATGATAATGATTTTGGTAACAGAGGCTGTTAATAAGGGCCAATTTAAAAGGAGGACTATGGACGATGAAGAAGTATGTATGCACCGTTTGCGGTTATGTTTATGATCCTGAAGCAGGAGATCCTGATTCAGGAGTTGCCCCGGGAACACCTTTTGAAGAGATCCCCGATGACTGGGCCTGCCCTGTATGCGGTGTAGGCAAAGACATGTTCGAGGCTCAGTAAATTCGAACAGAAATTTAGGATCTGAAACCATATTGGTATCTTATAAACCTCCTTGTCGTCAGCGTAGTGCAGCATGCTGACATGAGGGGGTTTCACTATTTTTTTAAGTAAGTCCCCGATTTGAAGTAAGCGCAATTTCTACTCTATATATTCATTTTGGAGGAGACTGTACAACCAATTTTAGTTCAATTTGTATTATTGACAAAATTAAGAATTTAATATAGTCTGAGTTTGTTAATTTAGCATGCTACGATGTAGTGGTGTGACTGCTTTGGGCGTGACGGAACGTCCTAAACGTATGTTTAGGGCGATTTTTGCGTTTTGACAGGGGTGTCCAGGTGTTTATATTTAACATGCCGGTAAAGATATATATGGGAGCCGAAGCTCTTGCAAGTGCACTGTACGGACTGAACAACGTCCTTATAGTCACAGATGTGCATATGTATCAAAGCGGCAAAGTAAAATATGTCACTGACTATTTTGGGTCCGCCGGCGTAAATTATTCGATTTTTTCAGATGTTCGCTCCGATCCTGACACGGAGACAGTAGCATCTGGGATAGAAATTCTTGCCAGAACCAAAGCCGAGAACATAGTGGCTTTTGGCGGCGGTTCTGTGGCAGATGCTGCGAAGGCGATCAAATTCTTTGCTGAAAGCCTCGATGATGAAAAGCACTACCGTCTAATCGTTATCCCTACCACAAGCGGTACCGGTTCTGAGGTCAGCCGTTACTCCGTTATTTCGGATACTTTAAAACAGATCAAATATCCTATTGCTGACGACAGGCTGATGCCGGAAGCGGCTCTTTTGGACGCAGGCCTTACCCTTAGCGTACCTCCTGCGGTTACTGCCGATACCGGTATCGACGTGCTGACACATGCTATAGAATCATTTGTTTCCAAAGAACGCAACGATTTTTCCGACGCCATGGCAGAGAAGGCTATCAAACTTATACACAAGAACCTTCACAGGGCATATTCAAACCCGGATGATATCCATGCTCGCCAGGCGGTCCACAATGCTGCCTGTATGGCCGGGATCGCGTTCAGCAACTCGGGACTTGGTCTGAACCACGCGATGGCACATGCTCTAGGTGCAAAATTCCATGTGCCGCACGGACGGGCTAACGGTATATTCCTTACTTATACGATGAACTTTAACGCAGGCTGCTCGACAGAACTTACCGACACAGCGGTCCGTTATGCCGAGATAGCAGCTATACTGGATGTAGAAACATCAGCTTTGCGGCAGAGTACGGTCGACGCTGTACGTGCTGTGAGGATCCTTAAAACTTCGGTTTTGCGCCAAAATGCGCTAGGTGCCGTACGAGCCGTCAGAATTCTTATTGAAAAACTGCACATTCCTACCTCTGTCAAAGACGCAGGGATATCGCGGCGTGATTTTGAAGCTGCCCTTGATCCGCTTGCAGATGCAGTGATGGCTGACCCTACATTGGCATCAAACCCAATAAAATGTTCAAGAGACGAAGTTGTTGATCTTTTTCGAAAAGCATACAACGGAGAACACTGACAACGGCATTTATTCCTCTGAGAAAAGAGAGCGATGTAAGTGGCGACAAAAGAAAATAAAGTAAGGATAATCCAGGAATTTGTCCCTGGCAAGCAAGTGACACTGGCGCATGTCATAGCCAATCCTGTCCAGCAGCTCTACGCTAAACTTGGTCTTATCGATGCGCAAGGATCTATTGGAATTTTTACAATAACTCCCAGCGAGGGTGCCATGATAGCGGCTGATGTTGCTTCGAAGGCAGCAAATATAAATATCGGTTTTGTTGACAGATTTAACGGTTCACTTCTGATCACCGGAGATGTAGCGGCAGTAGAGGCTGCTATGCAGGATGTAATATACACGCTCTGTACATACATGGGCTTTGCTCCGACAAATGTAACGAAGACATGAGCCGCAGAAAGCGTATAATACTGGTAGGCAGGACGATGTCCGGCAAAACTACATTAAGTCAGCGTATAACGGACAGTGACGTACGTTATCACAAAACTCAGACCCTCACATTGATCGACGACTTTATACTGGATACGCCGGGAGAATATTTTGAAAGATATTCTTTTAGGGGATCTCTTACAGTAGCTGCAACAGACGCGGACGTGATCGTTTTTGTGCAGGATGCGACAGAGGACGGAACACTCTTTCCCCCCGCATACGGGGCGCTTTTCTGCAAGCCGGTCATAGGACTGGTCACAAAAGCCGATATTGCTACGGATACACAGATAAGCAATGCAAGGACTTTCCTAAAGATGGCAGGGGCCAAAGTAATATTTGTCACAAGTGCGTTGACAGGAAAAGGCCTAGATGACTTTGTCTGCGAAATTTCTTATACGGAGGAAACAACGGATGAAAGACGATAAGCTTAATATCCTTATAGCCGATGATGAGCCTATTACCAGAATGGATTTGCGTGAACTTCTTCAGGAGTCCGGTTACAATGTTGTTGCAGAGGCAGGGGACGGTTTTGATGCAGTGGAAGCATGTAAGAAACACCACCCCGATCTTGTCTTGATGGATATTAAAATGCCATATCTCGACGGACTCTCGGCATCCAGGCTTATAATAGAGGAAAATCTTGCTGATGCGGTAGTACTGCTTACTGCTTATGGAGAAAAGGAATTTGTTGAAGAAGCAAAGGTCATCGGGATAAGCGGATATCTGGTAAAACCAATTAATGCAAAGTCTCTTATACCAACCATCGAACTGCTGTTCAAACACATACATGAAATCAAGAAGCTTAGGAGAGATATCAACGAGATATCCGAGCGTTTTGAAAACAGGACGATAATTGAAAGAGCGAAGGGACGTGTCATGGAGGAACTGTCCATGACAGAGGGAGAGGCTTACAGATACATAAAGAATCTCAGCTTGTGCAAATCGACCTCGATGCGTCACGTTGCCGATTTGATCCTTCAACAGACCAAGGTGGATACCAGATGCCGGAGGAAAGCACAGTAGCTCTTCTTTGTAAGGAATATACTGATCTCAGCGACCACGACATTTCTATTATCGAAGGAATGTCTGTCGTACTCAAGCCTCTTGCAAATCTCGAGGATGCAGATATTTTTATTGACTGCCCTTCGACGTCTGAGGACGCAATAGTTGTTGCAGAGGCAAAACCCGATTATGTGCCTTCGTCTTACAGAAACACAGTAGTAGGTCTTCTGGCTAAACCGCAAAATGAGCCGGCAGTTGCGCGCACACTTAAGCTCGGCATAGCGACTAAACAGATGAAAGCGATCACGCAAGAGAATACTCATGTCATCCAGACTGTGGAACCTATAAAAAACGAGGGACGGGTGATCGGTGTACTCATCCGGGAAAAAAGGGTTGATGAAGAGAGAGCACAGAGTGAACGCCTCCACTTTTCCCAGCAGAGCTATAACCGCATAGCAAGCGCAATAACTCATATGACGGAGGAACATAATTGGCTGACCGAGTGCATTGACGAAGCTCTGGTGATTGTAGACAAGGACGGGTATGTAGCTTATCGCAATTCGCTTGCCAGCAAGCTGTATAAAAAATTTGGCTATGTAAACGACATTCTGGGACAACCTTACCATAACATCATTCAGATCTGTCCTTCCGACACGGAAGATGATATTTCCGGACTTACGGAAGTTGAGGTAGGGCTTGGAAACAACTGTCTTGTAATAAGGCACGTGGATCTCTCTTCGCAGGGGATGGGGTTTGCTCTCATTATACGTGACATTACGGATAAGAAAGAACGAGAGAGGGAACTTATTCTAAAATCCGTTGCTATCCAGGAAATGCACCACAGGATCAAGAATAATCTCCAGACAATCGCCAGCCTGCTCCGTCTCCAGGTCAGAAGGGCAAATGACCCCGAAACACAGATGGTACTGCGCGAAAGCATGAGCCGGATACTGTCGATAGCAGTAACACATGAACTTCTTTCTCAGGTTGGGATCGACAGGGTCAACATAGGGGAAGTTATCATCAATATTACAAATAACGCTCTGCAATACTTTGAAGACAGCAACAGCAACGTGAACATCAGGATAGAAGTTACTCTCGAAGGAGATGATTTCCAGGCAGACGCGGATGTTTCAACATCAGTGGCTCTTGTAGTTAACGAATTGCTTCAGAATTCGATCGAGCATGCATTCCCGGGAAGGCATGTCGGAACGGTAAGGATCATAGTCTCAAAAGGCGATCTCTATTCCACGATCAAAGTGATCGACGACGGATGCGGGTTTGACTCGACGGAAACGAACCACCTTGGGCTTACTATTGTCAGGGCGCTTGTCAAAGATAAGCTTGGCGGAAATTTTAAAATAGATTCTAACAGACATGGTACATGTGCATCATTTGATTTTAAGGTAAGTTGAGATATTTTAAATTTTAAACACGTGTGAGTCCGCAACGTAAAGCCGCTCACAAGTGATCGGAGTGACGCAGCTCCGCTTCAGGGTGCAATTGCCCTTGCAGCGGAGCTGCGTTCGTATTTGGGAGGAATAATTTATGAGCAATGTCATTTCCAAACAGGTAATATCCAGCGTTGGTATAGATATAGGAACGACCACTACAAACGTGATCTTTAGCCAGCTGACCGTTGAAAACAGAGCGAGCAATTTTACTGTCCCGAGGATATCAATTGTGGACAAGCAGGTCGTTTACAAAAGTGACATATATTTTACTCCCTTACTTTCACCAACAGAGATAAACACCGAAGCAATTAAAAAAATTGTAAGTGAAGAGTACCGCAAGGCCGGAATGACCCCGCATATGGTGCACAGCGGTGCAGTAATAATCACAGGAGACATGGCAAGAAAGAAAAACGCAAACCAGGTTTTAAAGGCTTTATCCGATTCTTCCGGAGATTTTGTCGTAGCAATAGCAGGTCCGGGCCTGGAATCTGTACTGTCAGCAAGGGGTGCTGGAACAGATGTTGCTTCCAGAGAAAAAAGGTGCGTAATGGCTAATCTTGACATCGGAGGAGGTACAACGAACATTGCGGTATATGACAATGGGCGGCTGGCCGGTGTTACGTGTATTGACATCGGAGGAAGACTGATCCGCGTAGAAAAGGGCAGGATAGTGTCTGTCTTTCCAAAAATCAGACAGCTTGCAAGTGAAAATGGCATTTCTATTAATGCCGGCGATGCCGCAGACGAGGGACTGCTCCGTAGAACAGTGTCGATCATGGCAGATGTGCTCTCTCAGTCGATCGGACTGGCTCCTGCAGATAAGTCGATCGACTACATATATACAAACAACGGAAAAGGATTGCATGACATCCCGAAAATAGAAGCGCTGACTTTTTCCGGAGGTGTTGCCGACTGTATCTACAACGGCAGCCAGACATCCGGGGATGTCTACCGTTACGGTGATATAGGAGTGCTTCTGGGAGAGGCTGTCAGAAACAATAAATATTTTAAACAGGTCCAAACGATCGTTCCTGCAGAGACGATACGCGCAACAGTAGTCGGAGCGGGAGTCCACACGACAGAAATAAGCGGGAGCACGATCCTGTTCACCCAAGGCCTGCTTCCTATTAAAAACATCCCGATTCTGAATATCGGCAAAACAGAGGAATCTTCAAGTGAAAAAATCATTGCATCGATTCGCTCTCAGATACCACTATACAAACCCGAAGGCAAGCTGGAGCAGATAGCTATTGCTTTTGCAGGATACAACTATAACACTTTCTCAGACATCCAGTATCTGGCAAACGCGATAGCAGTTGGAGCAGAGGAGGTGATAAACGGTCAGTATCCGTTGATCCTGGTCGTGGAACACGATATTGGAAAAGCACTCGGGCATGCGTTAAATGTCAGGCTGAACCATAAGAAACCAATGGTATGCATTGACGGCATCAGGGCTTTGAGCGGCGATTACATCGATATCGGAGAACCGGTTTGCGGTGGGCATGTATTGCCTGTGGTGATCAAGACTTTGATCTTTAATTCTTGATCAGTGAAATTTCAATAGAGAGGTGAGAGGTCAGCATGAAGCTTAAGACAAAACTGTTCGGACATAGCTACGAGTTTAAATCCCTGCGCGAAGTGATGGCCAAAGCCAACGAAGAAAAGTCGGGAGACCGTCTCGCTGGCATTGGAGCTGAATCAGCAGAAGAAAGGGTCGCTGCGAAGGTGGTTCTCTCTCATGTCAATATGAATGAGCTTCGCAACACACCGGCAGTACCTTATGAGGATGATGAAGTTACCCGGGTCATTCAGGATGCTGTCAACGAAAAGATCTTCGATGGATTCAAGAACATGACGGTAGGCGAATTCAGAGAGTGGCTGCTCAGCGAAAAAACGGACACAGCTATGATAAGACGCGTGTCAAGAGGCCTAACAAGCGAGATGGTTGCAGCTGTCTGCAAACTTATGAGCAACCTGGACCTAATATACGCTGCGAAGAAGATGAGAGTTTCAGCGCACTGCAATACGACGATCGGCCTTCCGGGGACATTCTCATCAAGGCTTCAGCCGAACCATACCACGGACGATCCCAAGGGCATCATGGCTTCGGTAATGGAAGGATTCAGTCTCGGCTGCGGGGATGCTGTCCTTGGATTGAATCCGGTCGACGATTCAGTTGAAAATGTCGTTAGGATCCTAAATATGTTTGACGAATTCAAGCGTAAGTGGGAGATACCGACACAGATAAGCGTCCTGGCTCACGTGACGACACAGACAGACGCAGCGAACAAATTCAATGCTCCGATAGACCTTATGTTTCAGTCAATAGCCGGTTCTCAAAAAGGCAACGAGGCGTTCGGGATCACAACTCAGATGCTCGATGAAGGCCGGGATATGATGCTCCACAAAGGTACATCCACCGGACCAAACGTCATGTATTTTGAAACCGGACAGGGTGCGGAGCTGTCATCGGAATCCCACAACGGGTGGGACCAGGTGACTATGGAGGCGCGTTGCTACGGTTTTGCCAAACGTTACCAGCCGTATATCGTCAACACAGTCGTTGGTTTCATAGGACCTGAGTACCTTTACGATTCTAAACAGGTCATCCGTGCAGGCCTTGAAGATCATTTCATGGGCAAGCTTACGGGAATTCCGATGGGCTGTGACGCATGCTACACAAATCACATGAAAGCGGACCAGAACGACATAGAAAATCTTGCGACACTTCTGGTAGCAGCGGGATGCAACTATATCATGGGAGTTCCTCAGGGTGATGACTGCATGCTCATGTACCAGTGCACAGGATATCACGAAGCAGCAGCTCTGCGTGAGACATTCGGACTCCGTCCGATAAAAGAGTTTGACCAGTGGCTGGAAAAAATGGGTTTTTCCGAAAACGGGAAACTTACACCGCTTGCCGGGGATGCTTCAGTCTTCCTGAGCAAGTAAGAGAGGAGGCGAAAAGACTATGATTGAACAAAATGCACTCAGAGGGATAATCGAGCAGGTACTCAGCGAAATGAATATATCAGGCATGTCGGCACCGGTCAAACCGGCACCGCTGTGCAGAGCAGACTCCGGTTGCGAGGAAGGGTTCATTCCTGATGTTACGGAAGTGGACATCCGTAAACAGTATCTTGTTGAGAATCCGGTCAACAGGGACGCCTATTACGAACTTAAGCAATACGCTCCGTGCCGCCTTGGAATAGGCAAGGCTGGTGCACGCTATAAGACGGACCCTGTACTGCAGTTTCGCGCGGCTCACTCTGCAGCTCAGGATGCAGTCTTCTCTGTCGTTGATCAAGAATTTCTCGAAAAGATGGGGCTTTTCTCAGTAAGATCCCAGTGTGACAACAAAGACATATTTCTTACAAGACCGGATCTTGGCAGGAAGCTGAATGACGAAGCGGTAGAGACCATTAAGCAGAAATGTAAGAAAAACCCGACTGTCCAGATTTTTGTATCCGACGGACTAAGCTCGGCATCAGTCTCAGCTAATATTGCCGATTTGCTGCCGGCGATAATGCAGGGCCTTTCGAGCTACGGCATCGATGTCGGAACTCCCTTTTTCCTTGAGTACGGACGGGTAGGGGCTATGGATCATGTCACAGAGATCACAGGTGCGACAGTTACCTGCGTTCTCATTGGCGAACGTCCCGGGCTTATCACTGCAGAATCAATGTCCGCATACATTACATATAAGGGAACAGTCGGAATGCCTGAAGCACGACGCTCAGTCGTGTCAAATATCCACAAGGCTGGCACTCCTTCAGTTGAAGCGGGAGCTCACGTCGCAGAACTGATAAAGACGGTGCTCGACCGCAAAAGCTGCGGGACAGATCTGAAATTGTAGACAAACAGGAGGGATAGCCATGAAGAGAGACCCATTACCGGCCAAAGTACTTGCAACCAAAATAATACCCAACGTTGATCATGATCTCGCGAAATCACTTGGGCTCAAGCCGGAACAGAAATCGATAGCCCTGCTTACGGCCGACTGTGACGATGTCACATATACCGCATTGGACGAAGCCACGAAAGCGGCTGATGTTAAGGTGGTATATGCGAAGAGCTTCTACGGCGGAGCTGCAAACGCAAATACAAAGCTTGCCGGAGAGATAATCGGGATACTTGCCGGGCCAAACCCTGCCGAAGTCAAGAGCGGACTCGCGGCAGCAGTTAATATGATCGAGAATGTCGCACATTTTGTGTCAGCAAACGAGGATGATTCCATACCGTATTATGCTTTCTGCATATCACGCACAGGTTCATACCTCTCAGAAAGTGCAGGCGTGCCCGAAGGAGAAGCCCTTGCATACCTGATCGCCCCCCCGCTCGAAGCCCTCTATGGTGTAGATGCTGCACTGAAAGCGGCAGATGTCACCATGTGTGTTCTTTATAGTCCCCCGTCAGAGACGAACTTCGGAGGCGCACTTCTCACCGGCAGCCAGTCAGCCTGTAAGTCGGCATGCGAAGCTTTTGCGGCAGCCGTCGAGTTTGTCGCGGAAAACCCAAGACAGTAGGAGAACGCATGGTCGGTCATGAAGCGTATGCAGAGGGAGGGGGGATAAAATGCAAGCCCTTGGCATGATTGAAGTCCACGGATACCTGGCGGCTGTAGAAGCTCTGGATAGCGCACTCAAAGCTGCAAATGTGCACAGGTTGGGCGTAACTCTGGTTACCGGTGGATTGGTATCTGTCTTAGTCACCGGTGATGTCGGTGCAGTAAAGGCAGCAATAGATGCTGCTGTTGCTGCGGTAGGCCAGTTTTGCGAAGTCGTATCGGTGCATGTGATCCCGCATCCTGACGAATCGGTTTACCGAATGATAGATATTTCTGTGCCGATTTGTAACGATCCGGCCGCGCCAAAATCTTGCTGCTTTGTCGAAGAACAGAAAGATGAAACGAAGAAGGACGAGCTTGTCATCGACGAACAGAATAATGCAGAGGATGAGCATGAAGACATTTCTGGTACTGAAGAAACCGGTTGGCAAGGATCTGTTCATGCAGGTGAACCTGCACAAACTTCAGAAACGGCCCCTGCCGAACAGGAAGATGTCAATACGGACGCCGGATTTGAGGAGATGTCATTGACCAGGCTGCGTAAGCTTGCTGTTGATATTGGCATTAAGGGAATGACAAGCAAAGAGATCCGGCGCGCAAAAAGGGATGTCCTGATAGCTGCCATTAAAGAACAAGGAAGACAGGGGGAGTAGCATATGCAGTTGTATGACAAAGACCTTCTGTCGGTTCAGGAGGTACGCCAGCTCGTAAGTGCTGCGAAGGCAGCGCAGCAGGAGCTTTTAGGCAAGAGTCAGGAATATGTTGACAGGATCGTTAAGTCTATTGCAGATGCCGGAGTCCGTAATTCTGAACGATTAGGCAAAATGGCCTGTGAAGAGACCGGTTTCGGAGTTCCTGCCGACAAGGCGATCAAGAATGTATTCGCCAGCCGTGGTGTTTATGAGTACATCAAAAACATGAAGACTATCGGTGAGATAGAAAGAAATGAAGAACTGGGTGTAACGACTCTGGCTGTTCCAATGGGGGTCATCGCCGGACTTATCCCTTCAACAAATCCGACTTCGACCGCACTTTACAAGGCAGAGATCTCTATAAAATCAGGGAATGCAATAGTTTTTTCCCCGCACCCGTCGGCGCAGCGCTGCATACTTGAAACAGTCAAGGTCATACGTCAGGCGATCGCGGAAACAGGGGCTAATGAGAACCTTGTCGGATGCATAACCATCCCTACTTTGCAGGCGACAGAGGTACTCATGCGCCACCACGATACTGCCATGATCCTTGCGACAGGAGGAGCAGCAATGGTCAGAGCCGCCTATTCTTCAGGAACTCCGGCGATCGGCGTAGGTCCGGGCAACGGACCGGCTTACATTGAACGGACAGCGGATTTAAAAGCTGCCGTGAAACGCATTCTTGATTCGAAGACGTTCGACAACGGTACTATATGTTCTTCAGAACAGTCTGTGATATGCGATGACGACATGGTGGAAACCGTCCGGTCCGAGATGACCAGTCAGGGAGCTTACTTCCTTAACGACGAAGAGAGAGAAAAACTTGGCGGGTTTATCCTTCGGTGCGACGGCAGCATGAATCCCCAGATCGTAGGACGGGACGTATCTGTTATTGCAGATCTAGCAGAGATAAACGTCCCGCAAGGGACCAGAGTCCTGGTGGCAAAAGAGACAGGAGTAGGACGCGGGCATCCTTTCTCAAACGAAAAGCTTGCGCCCATACTTGCTTTCTTCAGTGCTGCCAACTATGAAAAAGTCTGTGCTATGTGCTGTGAGATACTCCACTACGAAGGCGCAGGACATACTTTTTCCATCCATACGCAAAATGGAGAAATGATCAAATATTTTGCTGAACGCGTACCCGCATCACGTATCGTAGTAAATACCCTGAGCGCTTTGGGAGGGATCGGAGCGTCTACAGGCCTGATGCCCGCTCTGACGCTTGGATGCGGCGCAGAAGGCGGAAGTGCGACCTCAGATAATGTAGGTCCTATGAACCTTCTAAACAAACGTTTTATTGCGGCAGGAAAACTTGAGATCGAAGCGATCAGGGATTCTGCCAGGAGATCCATAGAAGGCAGCTGCTCATTGGATGTTTCCGACATTGATGTGAGCGCCATAGTTAAAAAGATTCTTGAAAAAGTCAATGCTGCATAAAAGACAGAGGAGGAATGGACAATGGCAGAGCTTCAGGCACTGGGGATGGTCGAAACAAAGGGGCTTGTGGCATCGATAGAAGCTTCCGATGCTATGGTCAAAGCAGCTAATGTAAAACTGATCGGCAAAGTTCATGTGGGAGGAGGACTTGTTACAGTAATGGTGCGCGGTGATGTCGGAGCTGTAAAGGCAGCTACTGACGCAGGTGCCGCTGCGGCAGAAAGGGTCGGTCAGCTTATCTCCGTGCATGTAATACCGCGTCCGCATGAAGAAGTTGAGTTCATACTTCCAAAACTTCACGACTAGATCAGTGATCGAGATGGAAAGGAGAAGACAAAAATGTCAAACAACCAGCAGGCACTCGGAATGGTCGAAACAAAGGGGCTCGTAGCTTCTATTGAAGCATCAGATGCAATGGTAAAGGCAGCAAACGTGACCCTTATAGGAAAAGTACACGTAGGTGGGGGGCTTGTAACAGTAATGGTGCGCGGTGATGTCGGGGCAGTCAAGGCAGCTACTGATGCAGGCGCAGCTGCAGCAGAGAGAGTCGGCGAACTTATCTCCGTACATGTTATACCGCGTCCGCACGAGGAAGTTGAATCGATCCTTCCAAGCCCGGAGAAGTAATGTTGAGTAAACCCTGATAGGGGGGAGCAAATATGAAGGTCATCACAGAAGCCATTCTGCGAGATGAATTGCGTGCTGTACAACCGGAATCTTACAAAGTCCCCGAGGGGAAGATGCTCTCCCCTGCTGCACGCGAATACCTTCAGCAGCGCAAGATAAAAATTGACCTTACTGCTATGAAGCTAAGGTATAACCCGGTCCCAGAAGCGAACGAAGCATCGGAAAAAACAAAAGCATCCACCGTGCCATCCGGTCACTCTGAGATCACGGACCATGGTTGTGCAGGCAGATTCACTGATTTTGAAACAGGCGCTTATTATAATGAAAAGCCGGAGTACATGACGCACCTCCATGGAAGTGAACTTGTACCGAAGGACCATCCAAGGATAGTCTTCCGTGGAAAACTTGACAGTACACAGGCGTTGGCTGTACTCGACCAGGCTGTCATAAAGGAATCCGGCGGCAGCACGAATCTCATTAAAGATATCGGGGAGATACTTAGTGTAATGCGCAATATAATGCGCTGCGAGGTAACGAACGAACCGTTCCTGAACGACAGCGTTCTTGGCCTCACTTACGCTGAACTTCGCGCCCGTTCGCACGATCCGATGAAATATTATTCAATAAAGCAGATGGTGCTGCCGGATCACACGCTTGGAAAGGAATATGCTCTTCTAAACCAGCTTAGGACTTCGATTCGTGAAGTGGAAGTATCGGCTGCGGCGGCTTTCAAGATCAAAGGCGGATACGAACGCAAGGATATCATAGAAGGGCTGAACAGGCTCTCAAGTGCAATACACGTAATGATGTGCATGTATCTGGCTGGTGACTATCAGACAATGTAAAGGAGTGAGCACACGAATGCCCGACATAGTATCACTAGTTCTTAAGGCGATAAACAGTGCAGCTCTTGTACAGGTAGAAGTCTCAGCCAGGCATGTTCATCTTGCCGCAGAGGATGTTGAGGCTCTCTTTGGAAAAGGTGAGGGGCTGACGCCGGCAAAGCAACTCTCTCAGCCGGGAGAGTACCTGTCAGAAGAACGTGTATGCCTGATCGGTCCAAAGGGGAGGCTGGACAACATTGCTGTTCTCGGTCCTGTCCGTTCGAGGACGCAAATAGAGCTTTCAAGGAGCGATGCGATCGCGATAGGAGTACCGGCTCCGCTCCGTGAATCGGGAGATCTGGACGGATCCGCACAAGTTACGATTGAAGGTCCGAAAGGCAGCATAACGGCTTTGCATGGAGCAATTGTAGCCCAAAGACATGTACATGTTCCCCCTGATGTCGCAGAGATCCACGGATTTCACGACAAGGAACGTGTCAGCGTACAGTTATATACTGACAGGCCCGTCATTCTGCAGGATGTTATTTTAAGGGTGGGCGACAACTATCGCTATAAGATGCATATTGATTTTGACGAGGCAAACGCGGCAGGGGTAAGCGGCTTCACTCTTGGCAGGATATTAAGGTAACGGGGGGGAAAACGTCAGATGCCAGATCTCGAAAGGATCAACACCTATATGAAAAGGGTGGCAGAGTCCGGGAAAAAAACCTTTAAGCCGGCAGAACCGGTATATAAGTGCGGACTAGATCTTGGAACCGCTTATATAGTGCTTGTGGTGCTGGATAAGGATGATAACCCGGTAGTATGTGAAGAACAGGCAGCTGATGTGCTCAGAGACGGAGTTGTCGTGGATTATGCAGGGGCGCTGAAGGTCGTAAAGGAATTGAAGACACGTGCGGAAAAGCGCCTGGGAGACGAACTTGTAAACTGTGCCATAGCAATGCCTGCAGGCACCTTGAGCAGTGTTCGCACACATCGATATGTGGCGGAAGGAGCAGGTTTTGAAGTGACAAATATTTTGGACGAACCCTCCGCTGCCAATTCAATATACTGCATCAGCAATGGAGCCGTGGTGGACATTGGCGGAGGAACAACAGGCCTCGCCGTACTTAATGACGGAGTCGTTACCGAAATATACGACGAACCCACCGGAGGCATACACCTGACGCTCGTTATCGCAGGCAACTATCATATCCCGTTACCTGAAGCCGAAAAGTTAAAGACAGACTTCTCACGTCACAAGGAAATGCTGCCGGTCGTTAAAGCTGTCATGGAAAAAATGGCGACGATAGTGATGAAGCATATCGACAGGCAGGCGACAGAGGCGATCTATTTATGCGGGGGGACAAGCTGCTTTACGGACATAGAAACAGTTTTTGAAAACGTTACCGGCATCAGGACAGTCAAAACGGCTTATCCGCTCCTTGTGACACCTGCGGGGATTGCTGTCAACTGCAAAGTTTGAACCGAATGGAGGTAGAGAGTATGGACTACGAGTCTTTAGTCAGTGAGATTCTGTCCCGTGTAATCGCCAGGATAATGGAGACGGAAGCGGCTTCCGCGAAGGAAAACAAATGTTCTGCTGCGGAAGCGCCCGGGGCCATCTCAGAGACGGAGCAGGTGCAATGCAAAGAAAAGATGTTTGATAAAAGAGTCATTACCGAAAAGGACATGTATAAGTGCAGAAACGAGGGCTATAACTGCATATGTATTGCTTCAAACACGATAATGACTGATCTTGCCAAAGAATACGCGGAGAAAAACGGGATCAAAGTGATCAAAGCCTGAACAGATATTGAGAGGTGTAGGGCATGAAGATAGCAAAAGTAATAGGCAATATCTGGGCGACGCGAAAGGAGGAGAGGCTTTCCGGTTTTAAGCTGCTCATACTGCAGCCGATCAACATAATTGACGGCTCTGTTGATGAAGTGCCCATAGTTGCAACAGATATGATCGGTGCAGGAATAGGGGAGACCATTATTTACGTGAGTGGCAGCTCGGCAAGAAGCGCGACTGGGAATATGTCAAATCCGATAGATGCTTCTGTCATAGCGATCGTAGAAGGCAGCGAGATAGAGACGGAATGTCTCTGAAAGAGGATTCATGGTGATGGACTTTATTGAGACCGTAAAAGCTGCGGGTGTTGTCGGTGCAGGAGGCGCAGGTTTTCCTACCCATATAAAGCTGGATTCACAGGTAGAGTATCTCATCATCAACGCAGCAGAATGCGAGCCGCTGTCAGAGGCAGACAAGTATCTGTGTCGCAATGAGGCCGAGGGGATTATCCATGCGATAATAAATACTGCAGAACACCTGGGTGCGCATAAAAAAATAATAGCACTTAAGGGGCAGTATGAGGCCGAGACAGAAGCTCTGTCTTCAGCTGTACTGACGGCCGGAACTGATGTGGAGATAGTGCGGATGCCTACCTTCTATCCTGCAGGGGATGAACAGATAATGGTGCACTACGTGACTGGGAGGGTCGTACCAGAGCGCGGTTTGCCGCTTGATGTCAGTACGGTTGTTGACAACGTAGGGACGATGCTGAATATCCATAATGCTCTTGAAGGTATCCCTGTGATGGAGAAAATACTCTCTGTTACAGGAGAGATCAAGGCGCCGGTCATACTCAAAGTCCCTGTAGGCACGTTTGTTGCAGACTGCATCCGTGAGGCTGCGCCACTGGTTCAGGACTATGCTGTCATAGTCGGCGGCCCCATGATGGGCAAAATCATTGACGATCCCCTAGCGATTTCAAGGGCCGTAGTGACGAAAACTACCGGGAACATCATCGTACTGCCGCGAGATCATTATCTTGTCAGGCGCTCCGGACTGTCGCTTGAAAGGATCAAGCATCAGAGCAAGAGCGCCTGTATCCAGTGCCGCATGTGTACCGACCTGTGTCCGCGCTATCTTTTGGGACATGAAATAAGACCGCATCTCGTTATGCGCAACCTGTGGCGTGAATCTTTGATAATTGACAAAGATGAATATGTTCGCTGTTTCGGAGATTCGCTTAACTGCTGTGACTGCGGTGTTTGTGACTTGTACTCATGTCCGATGGGACTTTCACCAAGGAAAGTCAATGACTATTTTAAACAACAAATAAGCTTGAAAGGCTATAAAAAAGGGCGTAATTTGGCCCCTGTGGCACTGAAAGCCATTGATCACAGCCGTATACCTACCGAACGCCTGGCGGCACGTATCGGCATTTCTTCATGGTACGGGCATCATGCGGATGACAGTTGTATTGAATTTGTGCCCGAAAAAATATTTGTCCCCTTTCAGCAACACCTCGGTAAACCCGCAATAGTTCAAGTTGCAGCCGGCGACAAAGTGGAAAAAGGTCAGCTCATAGCTTCGGCACAGCAGGGCGTATCAGCCAACATCCACTGCGGAGTATGCGGGGTCGTCCGCGAGGTTACCGATGACGGCGTGCATATTGATTTGATTAAGTGGGGTGACAGCAGATGAAAAATGCATTGGGAATGATAGAACTTGGAAGCATCGCGCGTGGGATCGAATCATGTGACTGTATGCTCAAGGCTGCAAAAGTTGAATTGCTGCGAGCGACTTCATTTTGCCCCGGCAAATACATGGTAATAATCGCAGGGGATACTGACGTCGTGACATCGTCGATCAAGGCCGGCAAGATATGTGCGGCAGAATGCCTCATAGACACCCTGCTTATTCCAAATATCCATCCTCAAGTCATTCCAGCTGTCTCTCTAACCTCACAGATCACGGAGTTCAAGGCCGTTGGAGTGCTTGAATTCTATTCTGTGGCATCGGCCATAATTGCAGCAGATACTGCCGCGAAGGCGGCAAACATTACACTGATCGAAGTCCGTGTGGGATTTGCAATAGGCGGCAAGGGATTCGTCACATTGACCGGCGATGTAGGTTCAGTGCGCGCGGCAGTCGATGCCGCAAGCAAGTGTACAGAACTTCTGGTCGGCACTTCTGTGATACCTCATCCCGACCCGCGAGTTCTGAGTTCACTGCTATGAAACAGCACTTACAACTAGGAGGCGATTTGGATGTTTCAGGAGTTGATCGATAATATTACTAACACCGGTGTCTTTACGGAAAGTTTAAGCGGCTGGGTATCTAACCTCTCTGTCAACACTGTAATCATATTTATCATGATGATTTTTATGATCGTTGGAGCGGTCGATAAGATCCGCGGCAATAAATTGGGATACGGTGAAGAATTTGACAACGGATTCAACGCTATGGGGCCCCTTGCAATCGCAATGGCCGGAGTCGTGGCGGCAGCGCCTGTTCTTGCAATAATTCTTAAACCGTTCATCGTGCCTATTTACAATATGGTGGGAGCAGACGCATCCATGTTTGCCACAACTTTGCTTGCGTGTGACATGGGGGGATATCCGCTTGCCATGAAACTTGCGTCGAACGAATCAGTAGGCAACTTTGCAGGGCTTATTCTTGGAACGATGATGGGGCCGACCATTGTGTTCACGATCCCTGTCGCGCTCTCCATCATAAAGCCTGAAGACCGCCCGTACCTTGGTGCCGGCATACTTGCAGGACTTATTACGGTTCCGATCGGGTGCATAGCAGGCGGTCTTGTTATGAATATGACTCCCTATAAGATCGCATTGGGCACGATCCTTGTCAACCTCATTCCGGTCATCATCATTGCCGGGCTGATTTGTATCGGTCTTTGGGTGATCCCTGACGCCATGATCCGCGGATTCAATAAATTTGGAACAGCTGTTACCATACTTATCACGATATTCACAGCCATCGCTGTATTTGAATACCTGACGGGGATCCGTTTCCCTCTGTTCGATATTATGGTAGATCCGGAAAAGAACGATGGAGTTGTTCCTCTTGAATCAGGTCTCCTCATATGCGGACAAATCGCCATCGTCCTGATCGGAGCTTTCCCGATGGTCAAGTGGATAACGAGGACCTTTGGCAAAGCGCTTGAGAAGGTCGGAAGCGCGCTGGGAATGAATGAAGTTGCTTCTGCCGGAATGGTTGCCAATCTTGCAAACAACATCGCAATGTTCAACATAATGGATCAGATGGATCCGAAAGGCAAACTGCTGAATGTTGCGTTTGCTGTCTCGGCAGCTTTTGTCTTTGGTGACCACCTTGGCTTTACCGCAGGCGTCAACAAGGAAATGATCTTCCCTGTCATCGTTGGCAAACTTGTTGCCGGCGTTACTGCTCTCATCCTTGCAAATATTCTGTCGCCCAAACTTCTGTCTAAGATAAAGACCGGTGACAAAGCGTAAAAATTTGCAGATCAGGGAATAGAGGAGTGAGAATGAATGAACGTGAGCGAAGACATTATACGCAAAATAGTTACTGAAGTCGTAAAAGAGGCTTTGGGCATCCCAAAAGAAGACTTCGTCAAAGTGCGCGATCAAAGCGGAGTAATGATGATCAAAACAGACACTGTCAAATGCGAACCTTTTGAAACTGAAGGTGTCTCGCTTAAAGATATAACTACACTTGAGGAGGCTCCCAGGATCGGTGCCGGCATAATGGAACTCGACCATTCCAGCCTTGAATGGACTCTCAGATATGACGAATATGACCTTGTGCTGGAAGGCACTCTGGAGATCAATATCGATGGCCGCCTGATATCCGGGGGACCGGGAGACATCATCTACATACCGAAGGATTCCCATATCCACTTCCGGACTCCCTGTAAGGCGAGGTTCGCTTACTTCGTCTATCCCGCAAACTGGTCACAGCAATGACCCATATCTGAGCGTGTTGTCAATCGATGCTTTTATGTTTTTTAAGATGGCACGTGTTTTGTGAATAACATTAAATACCTCCTATAGTCAGATGATAAGCCCCTGACCATAGGAGGTATTGTATTTAATCTTTTTACGCCATGGAATATATGCGGCTTATTAAATTGTCGACAAGATCATTTGCCCCGTACGGTCTGAGGTCCTTACGGATCCTCTCTATTATTTTTTCTTTTTTGATCGTAGCCACAGATACCGGA
>JBFXIQ010000026.1:0-18981 GCA_050175815.1 Synergistaceae bacterium | reverse complement strand
ACTGCCGAGAAGTCCTCCCAGCAGCGGGATCCATCGTGGAAATGTTTTTTCTGTCTGAGGCATCAAGTTCTCTCCCTTTGTCTCTTTTTCAGAGTAATGAGAGATATTGTACAGAAATTTTGGAATTTCACAACAAAAATATACTAAATCAATTTTTTAGCTTTTGTGAGTGTAAGGTAAGCCCTGGATTTTTCTCAATACAGCGAAATTTAAAATCACATGGCAAACAAAACGAACCTAAAACATGGTTGAATTATCATAATATGCACGTTTTTAAAAAAAATATACCGATATTTCATAAAAATTGAAAATTGATTGAAATATCATACATCTAAGAGTATATTAACACAGAGTCTTTAAATACATGTTTACTTTATAACAAAAAAGGAGGGACCCAAAACAAAGGAATGAAAAGGGGATTTGGCATTACCGAGCTTCTTATTGTCCTTCTGATCGTTGGTGTTTTGTCCGCGGTCTATTTTTTGAGTTTTGCCGGTGTCATGGACAACGTCAAATCAAAAACCGACGAAGCAAACTTAAGGACGCTGAATTCCGCTACAAAAATCTACAAGGAACTATACCCCAGCCAAAATTACGACATATTTTACAGAATATACAGCAACTCCGCCCGAATACAAGCGCTTATAAGCACAAACTGCCTCGCATGCAAAACTGACCCCGAGCAGCAGAATGCAAAGTTCATCTGGTCAATACCCAAACAGTATTGGATCATTGAGCTCTGCGAGACAGATCCCCCTCTGAGCCCTTTAGGAAATTCATTTGAAGCGATCTCCTCTGAAATGATAGATCTGATAACACAATTTTACATTGACCACGGAAATTACCCCAGGGACTGGGGTGATTTCAAATACTCAGACATAGGTCTTGACCCGTCCGATTGGGATGGACCGATAGATCACATCTACTACACGCCCACAGGTTCTCTTATAAGGATAAGACCGGAAGAAGGTTACTCCTTCACCTTCGAGTTTAAATCAGGCGCGGCGGGAGAACTTAAGGGATCTTCAAACTGGGATCTTATTTACAACGATAAAGATAAAAAATGGTATTTCCGTTCGAAAGACGAACCCGCATACGAGATCAAAATAGAAACCCTCAGTGTACTGAAATAGGAATATCCAACAATTTATCAGACACTTTTGTTTCTTTTGCCCAAATGTCAAAAAAAACCGCATCGAAGCAAATTTCTTACTCTGTGCGGTCTTTCGTAGACATATTGAAATATGATAATTTTATCTGAAAGGGATTCTTGTTCCAGGGACGAGTCTATTTATTTACAACTTCAGAAAGTAAAATGTTGCTTTTTATGAACTCATAAGATTTCTGTATGTCAGGAGATATTGGCCTGTCGTTCTCGTAGAGAGCAACTTCCTTTCGGAAAGCCTTCCATGCGGCCTCTGTCCTCTTTCCAAGCCTTATCTTGTTTTTTCTCATGCGCAAGTCGATCGCCTGACATCCGTGTATCATTTCCATTCCATATATATACGCAAGATTATCTGCTGCTTTTCTTAATTTTTGGACCACAAACGGCGTGTTGTTTGCGTGGTCTTCAATTCCTCCGGCAAGAGACATGAAATCGGATGAACAGGGATTCGATAGGTGCCTGATCTCGGTATCCATAAGCGAATAAGATTTTTGGAAAGCTCCGAAACAGTGCGAATCTCCTCCGTCATGGCTCAGAAACCTGGAAAGTCCTGTCAATACTGGGTTGCACAGTTTCAACATGCGGTAGCAAGACATTCGTGAGACATGGCTCAAAACTATACCTATCATTTCCAAACCTGTTGCCAGCGAAGTTGTTTCAAAGTTAGATACAGATATCATGCGTCTTTCATCCACTAAAACACATGGGTTGTCATCTGTGCTGTTCATCTGAATATCCATAAATTCAGTGACGTAGTCGAGCGCATCACGGAGCGTTCCGTTCACATGCACTGCCCCTCGAAAACACAAGGGGTCCTGAACAGGTTTTTCCGGGTTTATATCATAAATACTGCTCCCCTCGACAGCCTTCCTTACTCTTTCTGCGCTGACCTGCTGACCTTTTAATTTCCTCGGGGCAAGCCCTGACGGATCGAAGGGCGAGGTATTCCCATTAAGTCCTTCCAGGGAAACTGAGTAGACAATATCTCCTGTGTCTGCAAGGTCCCTTAGCATTTTAAGGACAAGTGCTCCCTGCCCCGCTGAAAAGGCGCTGTTGCTTACTATGGCAAGCCCATCCTTTGGCCCCAGAATGACCGGGGCGAGGCCGGTCTTTATGTGCGCTTCCATTGAGGGCATCCTATTTCCTTTGTAATAAACTTCGCCCTCCCCGATCATGGCCAATCCTATGTGGGACATCACAGCTATGTCGCCCTCTCCGACTGATCCTCTTTCTGGGACAACAGGATGTATTCCTTCATTTAAAAACTCAGCATAACGTCTTGCCACTGCAGGCTGAATACCCGTGTAACCCTGAAGCAGGCAATTAAGTCTGATAAGCATCATTGCCCTAACTTCTTCTTCCGATGCCTCAGGAGCTATTCCTAGAGTGTGTGAATAAATCAGTTTACGGTTAAAATCTTCAAAGAATTCCTTTGCGATGGTATGGTCTTTGTTCCAGCCTACTCCCGTGTTAAAACCATACACAGGGATATTTTCGTCAACAAGATCGTAGACGAGCTGCCTTGAAGCTTCGAGTTTCGCATCCGCCTCCGGACTGATTTCTACTGCCGCACGTTCAACTGCGACAGACCAAACTTTTTCTATGGTCAGGTCGTTACCTGTAAGCAATATCTTCATTTTTAACCTCCATGGTCAAGACTGCGGATGCAGCGAGAGGACCGTTACATCCGCAGTAAATATCACATTCTATGTTAATTAGAGAAGATCTGCGGCTTAACTATTCAATAATTTTGTCTATAAAGAATATCTTAATGAATGCAATTACCTGTACGGCAAATATAAACAACACAACAAAACCTGCTGCCGCTGCCAGGGCTTTAACTCCGTCCACCCCTTGGGCACCCCCGCCGTATGCAGCCATTATAATGGCAACAATACCGATAGAAATCCCCCAGAGAACCTTGATTTTTGCGGGTGGTTCTGTTCCGATCGGGACATTCCTCACACACATAGAGCCAATATTTGTCAGCGTAGCATCAGCACAGGTAATAAAGGAGGCAAGAATAACAAGTATGTTTATTGGCACAACAATTACACCAAGACCAAACGGGAGATTTTTTAGGAATTCCCAAAGTGCCATTATTGCTCCGCCGCTATTAAGCGCTCCGACAAGATCTGCACCGCCTGTCATCTGCATGTGGATAGCGCTGCCGCCCCATATCGAGAACCAGATTATCCCGAAAACAGAGGGAAGTATCCAGTTCACGATCATGTATTCCCTTATCGTCCTTCCATATGAAAGCATTGCAAGGAATATCCCTGTAACCGGGGCGTATCCGACCCAGAACGCCCAGTCAAAGAGAGTCCATGAGCGAGTCAGTGCTTCTCCACCTATGTCGATCGGATCCAACCCCCACAGCCAGAAGTTGTGCATCCAGGATGCAAACCCTGCTGTTCCTATCCGCAGAATAAAAAGGGTGGGACCGGTAATAAGAAGAAGGATCAGAAGTCCATAGTAGAACCAGGCATTTATGCTTCCTACTATTTTTAGTCCTTTGTCCAGCCCAACATAAGTGGAAAACGTAAATGCAAAAATTATTGCTGCGCCTATGCCAATGAACAGAGGAAGGCTTTCCTGTATGCCATACGCACCCTTAAGACCCGTAATAACGAGTGTGATACACATCGTCAGACCTGTGGCGAGACCAATCGTCAGAGCAAGCATTGAAAGGGTGTCTATTATGGCTGATGAGAGCGGTTTCGTGACGCGATCTCCGAAGAGAGGCTTTAATGTGGCTGTCACGGTAAGGCTGTCTTTTTTGTGATAATAAATGTAGGATACCAAAAGACCACAAAGAGCATAGATTGCGTAAGGAACAAATGTCCAGTTATAGAAACTTCTCGCCATAGCAAAAATTGCAGCCTGATGCGTTCCGGCTTCTATGCCAAGCTGATCAAGTTCTCCCCATACGTTGCCGTAATAGATAAGTGGTTCGTTGACCCCCCACGTGACTATACCGGTAGCTATTCCACCTGTAAGTGTCATAGCAAACCATGTCCAGAAACTATACTTTGGTTTTGCTTCCTTTCCACCAATTCTCATTTTTCCCAGTTTTGAAAAAGTTACTACAGCCACAAGGACAACACTTGCCATTATCGAAATCTGGTAAAGCCATCCAAAACTGTCAAGGGACCAAAAGAAAAACATATTGCTGGCTTTTGTAAGGGCATCCTTGTCAACGATACCGACGATTGCCGCTAAAGCAACTACTATAAATGCAGGCAGGAAAACCTCCCAGCGAATCCCTTTCTTGATTTCAGATACAGTTTGCTTCTGTTCATCTTGCATTTCTGTTATCCTCCTTAATAAAGCGGTATTTTAGGATCAATAATAATTTTGAATTTTGTAACATCATTCTTTCTGTTCAGCGACCGCTTGCACTATCTTTGCCGGTGTAAGCGGAAGGTCTGTTAAAGATGAACCCAGAGCTCTGTTCACTGCGTTTACAATTGCCGCTGACACTGGAACGGTTGAAATTTCTCCTATGCTTTTCGCTCCAAACGGACCACCTGGCTCACTGTCTTCAATAAGAATTATTTCTGTGTCAGGCATGTCGGGGGCATTTATCAGATGATATTTGTCAAAATTACGAGCTTTAGGCATACCATTACTGTCAAATGGCAACTCTTCACAAAGGGCCATTCCTATTCCCATTTGGACACCACCAAATATCTGTCCTCTTACAAAACTCTCGTTTATTGCCTGGCCGATATCGTGAACAGCAAGATATCGGTTGATCTTAACCAAGCCTGTCAGCTTATCCACCGTCACTTCCGTAAAATGAGCCCCAAACGAGGCAGGGTTCATTACAGGCCTGTGTTCATAATGAGCCTCGATCGATACCCTCCTTTTTTCCATTATCTCCCTTACAGTCTCTCCAATTTCTAGTATTTTCCCTTCACAAATAAGACTTCCTTCAGAAAAACGGACTGGCTTGTCCAAAAGTTTTGATGCCTCCTGACTAAGCATTTTTACTGCTGCTTCCGAAACCAGTCTTGCACACTCTCCACATACGTATATGACCCTGCTTGCCTGGCAGCCCGAATCATATGAAGTAAACTGAGTATCAGTCTCGGTAACCGTTATCTTTGAGACATCGATCCCTGTGACCTCGGCTACTATCTGTGCAAGCGCTGTTGTCGCACCGCTTCCCAGCTCCTGGATCGATGCCCGGAGGATCGCCGAACCGTCTTCAAGTATCCTTAGAGACATATTCGAGAAGTCATGATATTTCGTCTTGTAGTAACCATTACCATGTGTGCAGCAGGCAAAACCGGAGCCAGTGAAGAATCTTCCTCTGCTTACCTTTGGAGTTTTGCTTTTTTCCCATCCAAAAGCCTCAGATCCTTTTTTCAGACACTTGATCACTCTAGCCTTGCCTATATTTGCTCCACCGGAAAGATCTTCTTCAAATTCATTAAGAAGGTTTTTTATTCTGAATTCTAATGGATCAAAACCAAGTCTGCTGCATAGAAGGTCAGTATGTATTTCGGTAATCGTGTGTATCTGAGGGGAACCGTAGCCTCGGCAAGCCCCTGCTGGAGTCGTTGATGTCCTCAGAGTTCTCCCTCTGTAGTCAAGCGCAGGAATCCTATATAGTCTTGAAACCTTTTTTCCCATGGCCATCATTACTTTCTTTGTACCTGTAAGGTATGCTCCCGCGTCAACAGTGATATCAAAACGTCTTCCAAGTATTACTCCCTGCGTATCGATAGCTGTCTCTACCCTGCCTTTAGTTGCAGCCCTGGTTCGGGTCGAAATTATGGTTTCTTCTCTTGTGGTGTTTATAAAAACAGGCCTTTTAAGTTTATTTGCCGCCCACGCACACAAAACTTCAAATACGACCTCCTGTTTCCCTCCAAAGGTGCCTCCCATGTTTGTCTTGATCACTCTTATCTTTGATAATGGCAGCTTCAACACCTGGGCAACAGAATGCTGCACTCCGAATGTGATCTGGCATGGTGTTCTGACTTCTATCACATCTCCGGGACGTGGTATCGCAAGCACCGAGTGAGTTTCCATAGCTGCATGATGGACCTTTGGTGTAGTCACAGTGTCTGATTCAATATAAGTGGCCTGAGAAAACGCGTTTTCTATATCCCCATAGCATACACTTCCATCAAAGCTTTTCTGCCCATCTTCATGCAGTATTCCTGCCATTTCAGCAGCGGTGTCAAGCAAGACCACAGCAGGCATAATTTTATATTCCACCCTAACAAGATCCCTGGCCTTTCTTGCTTTTTCTTCCGTCTCTGCCATTACCAGCGCAATACGATCACCTACGTGTCTCGGATGACCGGTAAGGATAGTTTCATCGGGAAAATCACCTTGACCGGGGAACCACTCCCCGCTGTTGTACTTTATTGAAGGAGCATCAAAATATGTAAATATCTCAACGCCTTCGATCTTGATCGCTTCAGAAATGTCGATCGATTTTACTGTTGCATTGGCGTGAGGGCTCTTAAGAATTACGCCAAAAAGTGCGTTTGGGAAAGGCTCGTCCGACAGATAAAGGAACCGGCCCTGCACTTTGTCAACAGCATCGCATCTAATGATATTTTTACCAATATAATTGTATGATCTTTTATCCATGGCTCTCTTTCCCACTTTTTTCTGACACCCTTACCCTCTCCTCAAGCATTTCCAGAAGATCTTCCGCAAGTGCCTTTAGTACTGATTTTTTATAGGGCAGAGTACTCCTTCCGGGAATCATATGCTCGGCAAATTCGCAAAGGGCCTCTTTAAAACTTTGTTCACGCAAAGAAGGCTCCAGAACTAGCGCATTTTCTGCCCCAGGACATCTTTTTGCCGCGCTGCCCAGAGTACCCACAAAAACTCTGGCATCACTAAATGTCTCACCCTCATATTTTGTCGAAACAGCCATGTTGACCCGTGCTATGCTAACTTCGCTCCTGCTTCCTATCTTTTTAAACGCCGAGACATACCCTTTTCTTACCGGAATACAAAATTCCATAATGATCTCGTTGTCCAACAATGTATTTGTATTTGAACAGGAGCCAAGCACTTCTTCAATTGAGAGAACTCTACGTCCGGAAATTGAAAAAACGATTACAGAGGCACCAAGGGCAGCAAGTGCACATGGGGTGTCAGCAGCAGGCGAAGCATTGGCTAGATTGCCTCCGACCGTAGCTCTGTTTCGTATCTGAACCGAACCCATCGATGAGGCAGCATCAGAAAGCGCTGTTGCATTATGCATGATCAGCATGTTGGAATGGATCGAAGTCATCGTTTCCATTGCCCCTAACCTCAGAGAAGAATCTATGTTCTCTATTCCTCTGAGTTCGGGCATCTTTGATATATCAAATACTGCGGCTTCATCGGATATATTCCCACGGGTTTTTATTAGCCAATCCGTTCCTCCTGCTACGAAGTGTTTCTTTCGTTCTCCACATTCAACCAGTAATACTGAAAATTCATTTATACTTCTAGGCACAAACAATGCTGTCACCGGCAACCCACTCCAATGCGCTCAGCTGCGGTCTCTACTGCGTCTATTATCTGTGTGTAACCCGTGCACCTGCATATATTCCCAGCAAGGGCAGTCCTGATCTCTTCTCTTGACGGGGATGGATTTTTTATGAGCAGTGCCTTAGCAGACATTATCATTCCCGGCGTGCAGAAACCGCACTGCACAGCATCGCAGTCAACAAATGACTTTTGTATCACATCCAACTCTCCGTTTTCTTCGAGACCCTCAACCGTAAGGATATCGTGTCCGTCCGCCTGAAAGGCCGGAACCACACAAGAACAGACGGCTTCTCCATCCATGAGGACCGTGCATGCACCGCACTCTCCTGCGCCGCATCCCTCTTTGACACTGACAAGACCGAACTTCTGCCTAAGCACATCTATCAGCCTCTCAGATACCCCCACTTCTGCTCTCCTCAACTTGCCGTTGACCTTAAGTTCTATTTTCAGGCAAACCACCCCGACGATCATTATTGGTTCATTATTTCTGTTTGACCCTTTATTTCCACAATAAAGTCTATACTTGCCGCATAAGAGAAGCGTCAATAGGTCTCGCCGGATCTCTGTCTACTCTTTTACAGCCTATTTGACGTTTTATTGACGCTATTGGTGTAGATCAATCCAGACTGTATAAATATATTGATATAATTTATTGATGGAACACAAAGGCAGGGATCGTAAATGACCCTTTTTCTCCATTTTTTAGGAAACCCCTATATCGAAATTAACGGCAAAAAACTCTCTTTTTCGCTGAAAAAAGCAGAGTCAATAGTTGTATATCTGGCATTGAGCGGCCCTGCGACCAGAAATCAGCTTAAGGCGCTTTTCTGGTCAGACATGGAAAATCCTCAGGCATCCGCAAACCTCAGAAACGCGCTTTACATAATACGAAACACGATCCCAAGATATGTAGATATTGAAAGGAACACTGTCTCCCTTAAAGAATTCTCCGATGACATCTCCGCTCTTGAAAAAATAATTGACCCAGATTTTCCGATCCCTTGCCACATAACTGAGGAACCGCTTAGGAACTGCAGACTTGAAGGTTCCGAAGAATTTGATGAGTGGGCGGCAGTGACAAAGCAGTCTATAAGAAAGAATATCGTAGCAATACTGAGAAAGAGGATCTCAAACTGCTATGAAAAAAAGCTGTACGAAGAGATGAGCAATTCGCTTGAGATCCTTCTGACAATTGACCCCTTTGATGAAGATTCCGTGCTTGAGCTGATGGAAATATACTGCAACATGGGACAGCCCACCAAAGCCCTGATTTTTTTTAAGGAATACTCATTTAAAATTGAAAATAACATGGGCATAGCACCCTCAGAGAGAAGCAGAAAATACTTCAGAAAAATTATCAACAACTGGTCTGAACATGACGATCAGTCTGCAAAAGGGGAAAAGTTCTGGTGCAGGAAAAATGAACTAGCACTGATGATAGGAGCCCTGACAGACTCTGGCGGCATGAACATGGCTGTTTACGTCCACGGTGAGGCCGGCATAGGCAAAACAGCATTGATCAACAAGGCTATATCGATACTCGACACAGGTGGCTGTCTGCTCCTCTCATCAAGATCCTGCCCTGTAGGGGAAGGGTATCCCTACTCTTCATGGAACAGCATAATGGCACAGATAGGCAGGACTCTCGAGACTGAAAATGATTTTCCTGACATAAACACCCAATCCGTCCTTTCGGGCATTTTCCCCGGATTCCTCGGCGGCAAGGGACTTAACTACAATGCAGACGTAGCTCTTATGACTGAAAGAAACCCTATTATCATCAGCGGGATGATAAACGATATTCTTAGGCGCATTGCATGCAAAAAGAAGATCATCATGGTTTTTGAAGACATTCACTGGTTCGACACGCAGTCGATCCAGCTTCTGACCGCTTTTATGAGTTCTGTTGACCTTGATCTGAACATAATCCTGTCAGGCCGTCCCGAATCCTCAAGGATCACACTGGCAATGCTTCAGAGCCTCAATCCTCCTTCAAAATGGAAGATCGTTCCCCTCAAACTGGACCCTCTGCGTAACGATGAGATCATAAACATATGCCGACACTCCCTTTCTGAAGGGCTTCTAAATCAAAAAGGAGACGAATATTTTATTCGTGAGAGCGAAGGAATTCCCCTCCTTCTTTTTGAGATGCTTCGTGCAGCAGAGGAGAATCCTGATTCCGATCTTACAAACGGATTGGGGGGACTCATAATGGCAAGGATAGGAGATCTTTCAGAGCTGCAGCAAAATGTGCTTTCAGTGCTTTCGGTCTTTGCGGTGGGGGCAGCTCCTGAACAGATAGCGGAAGCCACCTGCAGGGAACACCATGAAGTGCTGCTGGCAGGCGAAACGCTTCTTTTTAAGGGATTGCTGAATGAACGGGAAGAGGATGGAAGGGTGATCTGGGATTTTACGCACGCTAAGGTCAGGGAATGCATATATGAATCGATTTCCCTTTCTAAAAGACAGGAACTGCACAAGAAGGTCGCAGAAGTCCTGAACAACATATACTCACCGCAAAAATGGAATCCTGAACTCAGCACCATGCTTTGTCATCATTACATGAGATCAGGCCAGCGTGCCATGGAGCTTAAACAGTATTTACGGGAACTTATTTTTGACATAACACTTAACCATGACCTTTTTCCTGTTGTTTCGGACAAGGTGCTCTTATCCTGCTCAACTCCTTTCAGCAGCAGGGAGGAAACTGAACAGAAAATCAGCCAGGCACTGGCTTTGCTGGATGAGATCCGGACCGACAAGAATGTTGATCACGGAGAACTTAAAAGATTGGAAGCTTCATGTTTTGAGCTTGCCGGGGGATACCATATTAGCTGGGGTGAATATGATAAGGGGCTCGTCTTTATCAATGAGGCGATAAGCATTTCAAAAAAGTTTGGGCTCTCTGAAACACACATACACTGTCTGAAGCATAAATGTTACATGCACCTTCAGACCGAAGATCCCGCACGCCTTTTTTCAACGGCAAGAGAGCTAATATTCCTTTCACGGCCGGATAATTATCGTCACTACATGGCGACAGCAGTTAGATTCGTTGGAGTTTCGATGTTTTTATCAGGTAAATATAACCAGGCAGAAAAAACCTTCAAACATTCCATTAAGCTTTTTGAAAGCCTTAAGCTGACGGGCAAATGCTACACGCTGAGCATCTTGATCGCAAAATGCTATATCGGTGAGATATTCCAGCTTAAAGGAGATCATATAAGCGCACTGGATTACTTTGAATACGCAACTGATACCTCTGAAAACATTGGCCTTTACTGGGGAAGAAGTTATTTTCACACACATGCAGCAAGCCTGGCACTTGACATGAATAATATGCAGCTTCTCTCACACCACATAGACAAAGCAGTCTCTCTTTTTGAAAGCTGCAGGGGCGGCCGATGCGGATCAATGCTATACAGCATCAAAGCAATAGCCGATGCGGAGCGTTGTCAACCAGAGCAGGCAGAAAAATCTATCGAACGTGCAGAAATTTTTCTAAAACATGTTTCAAGAAAGCAATGGATAGCAACCCAATATTTAGCAAAGGCATGGCTTTTATCGAAATCATCAAAAAACAAAAAAACCCTGCAGAAAAAGAATAAAAAATTTTGGGGATCACCGGAGGCGCTTGCACTGGAATCAGCAGCCATGTATGAAGGGTGCGGTTTTAAGCAGAGAGCTGACTGGATAAAAAAACGGTTCAACTGTAAAGATCAGTAGCTCGTTACGTACTCGAACCTCTCCCGGAATTCCTCCGGGGACATGTGGGCCGCCACTGCAAGCTGCACAAATTCCAGTCCCGGCTCAAAATCCTTCTTCTCCAGCCTGATCATGTACTGCCTTGCGATCCTGTACTGGATAGACTTGGTGTTGACCCTGCGGACACGTGTCTTGCCGGTTTCCGGATCCTTTATATCCTCAAAAGGTATTGGCACTATCATATTGTTCTGTATCGAAATGAGTGCGTTCGTACCTCCCTCTTTGAGGAATTCTATCGCGGCGAACCCCAGGTTTCGTGTATATTCGACATCGAAGGCGTTCGGCGGGGCGCAGCGGACTTCGTACCCTATCTCCTTGTTGGTTATGTCCATCTTTATCCCCAGCGATGCAAGGTTTGCCTGGACCTCCCGCTTGAGCACGCTTGAAAAACTTATTTCGGAATATCGAACATGTCCGTGATCGTCATGTTCAATGCAGCTGAGAGCCTCAAGGTCTTCTTCTCTTATCCTTTCAAGCAATCCCTCCGCAACTACTGCGACCCCGTATTTCCTTTCTGAAGCAAGCCTTTTTATGATCGCTCCCGTAAGGATATCGACTATCAGCGACATAGGAATAAGTTCTTTACCCAAGAACTCTTCCGGTATTACGGTGATTGTTGCACCGGCGCTCTTGCCAATGCCGAGCGCGAGATGTCCGGCAGTCCTTCCCATCGCGACCGCTATGAACCAGCGTCCGGTCGTCTTGGCATCTTCCATGAGGTTGGATACGAGTTGTGTGCCCAGCGACCTTGCTGTTTCAAAACCAAATGTCGGTATACCTTCAGGCAGAGGCAGGTCATTATCTATTGTTTTTGGTATGTGGACAAAGCTTATCGTGAGCCCGCGTTTGTTCATCGCATAATCCGCAACACATGAAGCCGTGTAGGCCGTATCATCTCCGCCTATAGTTATAAGATGAGTGACACTTAGCTCTATCAACGCATCGACCACCCTTCGGAGGTCTTCCTCTTTTTTGGTCGGATTGTACCTGGAGGTGCGTATCACGCTGCCGCCGTCCGAGTGTATACGGCTGACCATTTCTATCGTGAATGGGACAACATTTTTCTCTCCCTTTGCAAGACCGGAGAAACCGTCACAGACTCCATAAACATCCCAACCTGATTTTTTTGCCTCGATGACAGCGGAACTTATAACGCTGTTGATTCCTGGGGCAGGGCCGCCCCCGCAGACTATTGCGAGTGTTTTCTGTGTGATCTCAGTCATGTGGCAACTCCCCTTTCTGTTTCTTCCTTCCGCGGCAAAACCAGTTATTGCTGCTCTTATCCCTTAGCAAGACCGGCTATTTTTACACGTCGCAGAACATGATCTGCCTCCATGAGTACAAATGAGGCAAGGTTTATTAAATATTATTCTACACGATAACAAGATGAATCGATAATATCAAACTATGTTGTTTAATAAACTCAGGTTGGATAGCAGTCATTTCGGTAGGAATAGCAGGCACCGGTCATCACAAGGCGAAATCTTCGGAATGGTTCTGAAAACGCAGACCATCGGGCAGGGGAGAATCTTTTTTTCGCCCTCCTTCCGACTTGAACTCTGATCTGGGAGCCCACTTCTTTTCATGTTCCGGCGCTTCAAAAAGCGCAGCGGGTTTTATTATGCCCTGTTTAAACTCCCTGTTTATGGAGTCCACGGCTGAAGCTACCCGAAGCTTCTTTTCGTCTGACCCGTTTTCTTCGTCAAAGAGTGCTGTCTGCCTTCCAGCGGAAATATCTGAAAAATCGGAAAGTATAACACCGCACTTTTTATATTTGTAGCCAGGAATGAATATCTCCTTCAGCATCTTTTCCGCATTGCTCATAAGGTCTGAATCAAGTGATACGGGGTTTATAAAGGATGTTTCCCGCCCGTTGGCATAATATTTTTCCGCATCGAACCTGCTGGTAGATATGAAAACAGACATTTTCCCCGTCGTCTGCCTGGCCTTGCGCAGTTGTTTCGCCGCCGAGACCGTAAAACAGAGAAGGGGATCGAGCATCTCTTCGTATGTAGTTATAGGATTTCCGAAGGAACGGGAGACCATTATAGAGTTTGGAGGCTTGCTGCCGTTATCCAGGGCATATGCCTGGTGACCCTTGAGTTCCCATGACGTGTAGAGACTCATTATTCCAAAAGTCTTTTTGACCCACATCTCGTCTTTTTTGATAAAGTCCGCAGCCGTTTTTATTCCCGACTTCGCCAATCTCGCGCTTATCTTACGGCCTATGCCCCATATGTCGGCACATTCAAACTGTGACATGAAACCCATATCCATATATCTCGCCCTGTCCATCCAGAAGACTCCACCCGTCTCCTCGTTTTTTTTACCATATTCAGTTGCCAGCTTGCAGAGGGTCTTTGTGGGCGCTATGCCTATCGATACGGGAATACGGCATTTGTCCCATATGTCTTTCTTTATCATACGGCAGTAGGATACGGGGTTTTTTACGTTCGATATCCCTATGTTGAAAAAGGATTCATCTATAGAGTATATTTCGACCGCGTCTGTATAGAGTTTTATCCGGGACATTACTTCGGCGGATATCTCCCGGTACAAAGACATGTTTGTGGACCTGACGGCGACACCGTTAAACGCAAGCATGTTCCTTATCTTGAAATAGGGATCCCCCATCTTTACCCCCATTTTTTTGACTTCGTTGGAGCGGGATATAACGCAGCCGTCATTTGAGGAAAGGACTACGACCGGTCGGCAGTCCAGAGAATTGTCTGCGCGCCGTTCGCATGAGACAAAAAAATTATTGCAGTCCGCAAGTGCTATAGATCTTTCGTGCATAAGGTCTGAAGCTTTCATTTTGTCATCACCTGCTTGATATATGATCTGACAGTATATATAACATGCAGTAGTCTGTATGTCAACAGAACGGATAAATTGACAATAAAAAAACAATTACACTAAGAGCGGAAGAAATGGGTAATGCAGGATCATTAAACAATGATGGCGCATCCCTTCCGCACGCACTTTTAGGAGTTTTGATCCGTTCTTTTTTGATTATTTTTTCAGGACCATAATTTTACCGTTTGGTTACATAAAATGCATTTATCCTCAACATTATCCGGATACAATTTACATGTAATCTTTACCGAATAGGCTTGGCACAAATTATCATTCAGATCACGAGGAGGAACATTGATGAGAAGTATTGATCACAAAGGTCTAAAAAAGCATTGCGCTCTGTTAGCTATGTTGTGTCTGTCTCTTATTTGCTCTTTGCCGGCCCTTGCGGCTTCCAAAGAATTGATCGTCTATACGGCGCTTGAAAATGAACAGATAGGAAAGTACCTGGAATCATTTAAATCACAAAATAAAGATATAGATCTCAAAATCGTACGGGATTCAACCGGCATAATCACAGCAAAACTCCTTGCAGAAGGCTCAAATACACCGGCAGACGTCGTATGGGGAACGGCAGCATCAAGTCTTCTTGTTCTTGAAGACAGGGGAATGATCCAGCCCTATTCTCCAAAGGGACTCGACAGAGTCGAAAAAATGCTTAAAGACAAAGCAAATCCCCCTGCATGGGTAGGTATTGATGCGTGGGAATGCGCCATCGTCGTGAATACAACAGAAGCAAAAACACAGAACCTTCCGCAGATAAAATCATATCAGGACCTGCTAAAGCCTGATTTCAAGGGCCAGATCGTAATGAGCAATCCTAACTCTTCAGGCACAGGCTTCCTTGCAGTAGCAGGTCTCATCCATCTTATGGGAGAGAAAAAGGCCTTTGAATATCTGGATAAACTTCACCAGAACATTGCAATGTACACTCACTCCGGGTCAGCACCGGCAAAAAAGGCCGCAGCAGGTGAGTTTGCAGTAGGTATTTCATACGGTTATGCGGGAATCAACCAAAAAAAGAAGGGTGCGCCCGTAGATATTATATTTCCCATCGAAGGCAGCGGATGGGATGTCGAGGCTAACGCACTCATCAAAAAAAAGGATATCAAACCTGAAGCTAAAAAGTTCCTGGACTGGGCAATTTCGGATGAAGCTATAAATGCGCTTAAGGGCGATTATGCAATAACGGCGGTGAAGATGGATAATAAAATTCCGGATGGCTATTCAAAGGATCCTCTTTCTCAGCTTATTAAAAAGAATGACCTCAGATGGTCGGCTAAAAACAGAGAGCGTATCCTTAAAGAATGGGCTTCCCGCTACGACGGCAAGTCAGAACCCAAGAAATAGCAGGGGACAGAGTAATTATGGTGACTCTCCGAGCGAATAACATAGTTAAAAAATTCGGGAAGCAAGTAGTACTGAACAAACTGAACTTTGATATTCACGATGGAGAGTTCGTTTGTATCCTTGGCCCTTCCGGCTGTGGAAAAAGCACACTGCTTCGCGTTATTGCCGGGCTTGAAGATCTGGAAAGCGGGAGCATAGAAATAAACGGAAGAGATATTACCTGCGATCCTCCGGCAAGAAGAAATTTTGGAATAGTATTTCAGTCCTACGCTCTTTTTCCCAATCTGAACGTTGAAGAGAATGTGGGTTACGGACTATGGAATCGCAAAATTCCCAGGGTTGAAATAAAGTCGCGCGTCGATGATATTATCGATCTTGTCGGACTTAGCCAACATCGCACAAAATATCCGCAGCAACTTTCAGGCGGACAGCAGCAGAGAGTGGCTCTTGCAAGGGCCGTCGTCTTGAAACCGGAATTTTTGCTTCTTGACGAGCCGCTTTCCGCACTGGACGCAAAAGTAAGAATGAAGCTTCGAAAGGAAATACGCCATATACAGGAGCACCTCGGGATCACAACTATAATGGTTACACATGATCAGGAAGAGGCTCTGTCTATGTCTGACCGCATGATAGTTATGAACGATGCCAGAATAGAGCAAATAGATACTCCGCAGAACATATATAAATATCCTGCTAATAGTTTTGTGGCAGATTTTGTGGGAACAGCCAATTTTCTGAAGGATCACCACTACGCAATACGACCGGAGAGCCTCAGACTATTTACAACAAGCTGCTCGAAGGATTTTCTGCGCGGCGTTATTTCTGATGTTGAATTCAGGGGTTCGTTCTACCGTATTGCTGTTGAGTCAGAGACCGGCGAGGAACTGATGGTCGATATCTCGTCTGACCACAATACAGAGATCCCGTTCAGACGAGGAAACAGCATTTACATAGATATACCAAGCGATAAAGTTATCGCTCTAAAGAGCGCATAAGTGAGAAAAATAAAAACAGGAAATACAATTGAATTATCCCTCCTGATATTCAGTCTGGCATTTCTTTTTACGGCCGTCATTTGTCCTGTGACGGTCCTTTTTATAAAGGCTTTTCAAAATAACTCAGGGAAATTTATTGGCCTTACAAATTTTGTGGAATATTTTTCTTCCCCAGGAATGGCTGTATCGTTATGGAATTCGGTACTAATTTCTCTTATTACGTCCATAATCGCCGTTTGTCTTGCATTTGTTTACGCTTACGCACTTACACGAGGGGATATCCCTTTTAAAAAGATCTTTCGTTTTACGGCAATGATGCCGATTTTTGCGCCAACAATGGTATTTGGCATAGCTCTTATTTATCTGATCGGCAATAAAGGGATCATTACTACGTTGTCAGGGTTGAAACTTCCTCTCTACGGACCGCTGGGAATCATAATAAGCGAGGTAGTATATACATTCCCTCAGGCTTTTCTTATCCTTTACGTAACGCTTTCATATGCGGACAACAGGCTCTATGAGTCAGCCAAAGCCATGGGGACAGGCACACTCAGAACATTTATGACGGTCATCCTGCCCGGGGCAAGGTTTGGCATCATAAGCGCCTTGATGGTAGCCTTTACTCTCTGTTTTTCTGATTTTGGCGCTCCTAAAGTAGTCGGCGGCAATTTTAATGTTCTGGCGACAGATATATACAAACAAGTTGTCGGACAGCAAAATTTCGGGATGGGAGCTGTTGTTGGTATCCTGCTGATGATACCGGCGGTCGCGATGTTTATTACAGACAGGATGACTCAATCTCCAAACAGGGACACCATATCATCCAAAAGCTTAAAATACAGGATCATACCAAATAAATGGAGAGACTTCTGCCTAACGGGATACTGTGTGGTAATAAATATATTCATAATGGCCCTTTTTTCTGCATTACTCATGGCATCCGTGGTCAAAGCCTGGCCATACAATATGGGATTTACTCTTGAACATTTTACCGTGGACAGCCCGGCAACAGGAGGATTCAGTTCATTTTTGAACAGTATTGTCACCTCCGCACTGAGCGCTGTTTTCGGTACGATTTTTGTTTTTTTGAATGCCTGGCTGATTGAGAAACTTCGGGGACACAGCCTTTTACGGCAGACCGGTTATTTATTTTCACTTATTCCTTTGGCACTACCCGGACTTTCGATAGGTCTTGCCTTTATCTTTTTCTTCAGTTCTGAATACAATCCGCTGAGTTTCATTTATGGGACAATAATTATCCTCGTAATTGCAAATATTGTACATTTTTATTCCGTTCCCTTTGCAACAGCCACTTCAGCATTGAAGAAACTGGATAAAGAGATAGAGTCTGTCGCCGAATCAATGTCGGTCCCATCATTCAGGACACTTGTAAGGGTCACCATTCCAATGTGCAAAGATGCGCTATTTGAGATCGCTGTATTTTTCTTTGTGAATGCAATGGTAACTATATCAGCTGTGGTTTTCCTTTACCCTGCCGATTTCAAGCTGGCATCAGTCGCTATCGTCAATATGGAAGATGCCGGGGACACAGCGCCTGCAGCCGCGCTTTCTGTACTCGTTATCCTTATAAACATAGCGGTGCGTCTTGTTTATGAATTTGTTTCAGGCAAAAAAGTCATAAAGGCGGAGTAACAACCGTAAATTCTATTCAGAGGGGTGCAGTAATGATGAAGGAAAAGAAACAAATCAGAGGAGTTATTTTTGACTGGGCAGGTACTACAGTAGACTATGGATGCTTTGCGCCGTTGAATGTCTTTTTGTCAATATTCTCAAAACATGGGATCGATATAAGCATTGACGAGGCAAGAGCACCAATGGGACTGCCAAAGATCGACCACATAAGGGAGATATTAAAAACCAAAAGAATCGCTGATCTTTTTAAAAAGCAGAACGGAAGGGTATTTACAGAAGACGACGTAGCAATGTTTTACTCTGAATTTGAGCCTGCGCTGATGGAGATCCTCCCAAATTATTGCGAACCTATCAAGGGTGTAACTACTGTTGTCTCTCTACTGAGGGAGGATGGATTGAAAATAGGCTCTACCACAGGCTATACATCAGAAATGATGGCTATTGTGGCTTCAGAAGCAAAAAAAAACGGCTATGAACCGGACTCTTTGGTCACTCCCAATGATGTCAAATTCGGCCGCCCATATCCCTATATGATATTTAAAAATATGGAAAAACTGGACATCTTCCCTCCAAAGTGTGTCGTAAAGGTTGGAGACACGGTAAGTGACATAAAAGAAGGGCGCAATGCAGGTGTTTGGAGCGTAGGAGTACTCAGCGGAAGCAGCGAAACAGGCCTTTCCCTTTCTG
>JBFXIQ010000025.1:0-20575 GCA_050175815.1 Synergistaceae bacterium | reverse complement strand
AATGCTGAAATATAATGAGTATAATATAGAGTCCCGTCTACTTGCCTAATTTTCTATATACAGGCTATAATGTCCGTTGCACGTTATGGGGTGTAGCCAAGAGGAAAGGCAGCGGACTTTGGATCCGCCATCGATGGTTCGAATCCATCCACCCCAGCCAGCTTTTTTGCCAGAGTAGGCATTGATAATGCCTTCTCAATGTTTTACTGTGTTTTATATAAAATTTATGTTTTTGATGAAAGGAGCCGGAGTCATGCAGCATGAACAGAGACGATTCTGTGTATTGATATTGGCGGCAGGCAAAGGTACACGTATGCGCAGTAAAACGCCCAAAGTCCTTCACAAAATAATGGAAGAACCGCTTCTTTACTACCCCCTTTCTGAGTTAAAGTTTGCAGGTTTCAATGACATATCTGTAATGGTTGGTTTTTCTGGTGAAACAGTTGAGGAATGGACAAAGAATGAGTTTCCCGAAATAAATGTTCTTTGGCAGAGGGAACAGCTTGGCACAGGACATGCAGCAAAGCTTGCGCAGGACTGGTGGAAGGATTTTGAAAACGTAGTCATTCTCCCTGGGGACACTCCGCTGATTAGGGCAGTGACCCTTGAGAAATTTATTGATACGCACATAGATAAAAATAACAGCTGCAGCTTTCTCAGCTTCGACCTCACCGATCCCACAGGTTACGGCAGGGTGATAAGAGACGGCATGTCAGTAAGGATAGTAGAGCACAAGGACGCGACACCTGACGAACGGAAATGCCGTGAAGTGAACAGCGGGATGTATGTATTCAATACAGGCGCGCTGTCAGAGGTCATAGACGATCTGAATTGCATGAACAGCCAGAAAGAATATTATCTTCCTGATGCTGTAGCACTTATAGAAAAAAACGGCGGACGGACAGATGCTGTTAAAGCCTCTGATCCTACGGAATTCCTTGGAATTAATGACCCTAACCAGCTGGCTGATGCCGCTGCAGTTATGAAGAAAAGGATACTCGATAAGTGGATGGGAATGGGAGTAAGGTGTAATGATCCGGTTTCTATCTGGATCGGTCCCAAGGTCAGCCTCGGAGAGGACACTGAGATCCAGCCCAACGTCCAGATATGGGGAGAAACATCGATAGGAAGCGCGTGCAGGATAGGAAGTTTTACCGTCCTCCGGGACTCTGTGCTTGAGGATAATGTTGAGATAGTCGGATCAGTAAGGATCAAAAAGAGCAGGATCGGTGAAAATTCGATAATAGGACCCTTCGTATTTATCCGCGACGGAGCAGAACTTCATCAGAATGTTCACGTCGGAAGATTTGTCGAGATCAAAAAGAGCATAGTGAGGAAGGGTGCAAAGGTTCCCCATTTATCATATGTGGGTGATGCTGATATTGGTGAACATACAAATATTGGAGCAGGTACGATAACCTGTAATTTTGACGGAGAAAAAAAGAATTTTACAAAAATTGGCAACAATTGTTTTGTCGGCAGTGATACAATGTTCGTAGCGCCGGTCACTATAGGAGATAATGTCGTTACGGCGGCAGGTTCTGTGATAACACAGGATATTCCTGAAGGCGCTCTTGGTGTGGCAAGGGCAAGACAGAAAAATATAGAGGGCTGGAGTTCCCGCAGAAAGATCCATAAGGGAGGAAATTGACATGTCTGCAGGTTTAAGGGAAGTCAAAATTTTTTCGGGGAGTGCTCATCCGCAGTTTGCTGAAAGCATATGCATGAATCTCGGTGTTCCCCTTTCAGCGTCTAAACTGTTCAGATTTTCTGACGGAGAGATAGGCGTTTCGATAGAAGAAAGTGTCAGGGGAGCCGACGTATATGTTGTGCAGCCTACTTGCGAACCTGCCAACGAGCACCTGATGGAGCTTCTTATTATAGTAGATGCGTTGAGAAGAGCGTCTGTATATCGTGTTAACCTTGTCATGCCTTATTTCGGCTACGCCAGGCAGGACAGAAAGACACGCTCAAGAGAACCGATCACATCGAAATTGATAGCAAACCTTCTTGAAAAGGCAGGAGCAGACAGGGTCATTTCTGCCGACCTTCACGCAGGCCAGATACAGGGATTTTTTGATATCCCCGTTGACCACCTTACAGGCGTTCCGCTTCTTGCTTCTTATTTTCACAGGACACTCAAAAAAGAAGTGGATCAGGGGCTGGTAACAGTAGTCTCGCCTGATATCGGAGGAGTTGTCAGGGCAAGAAAATTTGCTGAACAGATAGGCAATGCGGAACTCGCTATTGTTGACAAGAGACGCTCCCACGAAGTGACGAATGTTTGCGAAGTGATGGAGATAATAGGAAACATAGAAGGAAGGACAGCGATCCTTGTCGACGATATAATTGATACTGCCGGTACTATGGTAAAGGCAGCCGAAGCGCTCCGCGAAAGAGGCGCGAAAGAAATTTATGCCTGCGCGACGCACGGAGTCCTTTCCGGCCCTGCAATAGACAGACTGAAGGCTTCTCTCATCAAGGATGTCGTTGTAACAGATACGATCCCGCTCAAGGAAGAGAAGAAGTTTGACAGACTGACAGTTCTGCCGATCGCACCTCTCTTTGCAGAAGCGCTGAGAAGGATCCATTCTGAACATTCAGTAAGCATCCTTTTCCGCTAGAAACGACCCACGGTATCTCTGCGGCGGTTTCCGTCGTTGAAAGACATAGAGCAAAAAAAATCGCCAAGCATATATTATCTGAGGAGGAAACATTCAATGGCAGCAAAAAAACAGCAGCAGAAAATTGAATTTACAATAAGAGAGAAGACGGGAACCGGCGTCTGCAGGAAGATCCGCGCAAAGAACCTTATACCTGTTATCCTTTACGGACCTGAATATAAGCAGGGACTTGCCGGAACTGTATCTGCAAGAGCTATCGCTCCTATCGCGAACAGCGAAGCAAGAGAGACGACAGTTATCGAACTCGGGATGTCTGACGGCAAAGAATGCATGGCCCTCATCAGGGACGTACAGCGCCACCTTCTTACTCAGAACATACGCCACATCGACTTTTATCAGGTCCTCAGAGGACACAAGATCAAGGTCGAAATACCGATCAGGGTTATCAACAAGGAACTTGCACCCGGAATAAAAGAGGGCGGACTTCTTAACCAGATCACAAGGTCACTTTCTGTTGAGATCAAACCTCGCGACATCCCTGAGGAAATTGTTGTAGACATTGCCGAACTAATGATCGGAGGAGAGATCTTCATTAAGGATCTCACCCTGCCTGAAGATTGCGATCTTCTGACCGCAGAAGACACGCTGGTACTTCATATCACCCAGCCAAGAGCTGCTTCTGAGACAGAAGAAGAGCTTCTTGAAGAGGGATCAGCAGAGGTTGAAGTAGTGGCGAAAGGCAAGGCCAAAGAAGGGGACGGGGAATAGTATCGGAGAAGATTCTGCAGCGTTATGAAATTAATAGTGGGGCTCGGAAACCCGGGCGTTGAGTATGCCTGGACCAGACATAACGCCGGCTGGCTTATGTTGGATTCTTTTGTTTCAAGACTTGGTCTTTCAGAGCCCCAGGCTAAGTTCAAAGGAGCCTTTTGGGGGCCTATACTTCATAACGGAGAAAAGATCTCACTCCTCAAACCTTATACTTACATGAACCTCAGCGGCTTATCTGTGGCAGAAGCTGTACGCTACCAGAACATCGAGCCGTCTGAGGTCCTTGTCATTTATGATGATGCCGCCTTGCCTTTTGGAAGGGTAAGGATAAGGGAAAAAGGCTCTGCAGGAGGACAGAAAGGGATGATGTCCATCCTGGGCGCCCTCAAAACTCTGGAAGTGCCAAGGCTTCGGATAGGAGTCGGTGAGCCTCAGGGGCCGATCAATATGGCTGACTGGGTGCTTGGAAGGATCCCTCCCGGACAGAAGGAACTATGGTGTAAGCTTGAGGATGTTGCTTGGGAAGCCTTAAATATATGGCTGAAATATGATATCCAAAAAGCTATGAGTACAATAAACGGACTCAGGCTTAATGATCAGGAAAAAACGTGACCGGAGGCCGCGCTTTTTTATGGAGTTTTGACCAATGCAGGATAAAGATAAAGAGAGCAGATCGATAAGCAGTCTATTTGAGCTTGATGAAGAGTTCTGGCTGCGGAATAAATCAGTACATCTGGCATCAAAAGGAGCAATGAGGAGCTGGGTCGTAAGAGACCCGGATGACTCATTGCTTGTTTTGCTTCCTGACCAGAGGCAGGTAAGGGATTTCGCCGCTGATTGTGAAATGCTGGGGGTCTTTAATAGAGTTGAAATGCTTCCGGATATGCCGCTGACGGAAGATGAATCCAGGTCAGAGGCGCTAAAGGTGCAAAGGGGAGGCATCCTTGAAAACTTCAGACATGAAGGCGGTGTGATGGCTGCAACTCCCGCATCCCTTCTTGCCCCGTTTTCTGTCGGCGGCGAATATTATGAGATCGAACAGGGAACGGAGATCTCAAGAGAAAAACTGCTTGGATGGCTTGCCCAGAAGGGTTATGAAAGAAATGAGCTTGTCTGGTCGCCGGGTCAGTTTGTTTCAAGAGGCAGCATTGTAGATATATTCAGCCCCTCTGACCCTTTTCCCGTAAGGCTTGAATTTTTTGACGATGAAATTGAAAGTTTAAGGTTTTTCGACCCTGAAACACAGAAAAGCCTTCGTACTTTGTATAAATGTTCATTAAAGAGCCTGATCTCGAAAAAAGAAATTGAGCTTGAGAAATTCCTTCCTGATAAAATGAGAGTCGTTTTCTTTGATCCCAAAGGTTTGGATACCACAGCTGAAAATTCTGTCTGGTTATGGCAGAACCTTGATCGTGACAAACAGAACGCAGTCCCGTGGAAACAATGGGAGGATCTCTGCAGTTACTTTACAAAGTACAGGCGGATAAGGGTGACAAGAGACGTTAAGAACACCTCAGAAAGGCTCGCGATGAAGCAGTTTCCTCTTTTCAGGGGAAAATTGAGGGATGTAGACCACTACTGCGAAGAACTTTTGCGCGAGGGCTGCGACATTGAAGTCTATTCAGAATCTAAACAGAATATTTCCTGGGCTGAGTCAAGAGGCTTTAAAACTGTAAAAGGAGTTCTTTCAGAAGGTTTTATTGATTCTGAGACTAAAAAGGCAGTCCTGACTGACCTTGAACTTTCAGGTGTCTCACTTTCGAGGCATAGAACTGAAGTCATAGCTCCAAGCGACTGGGGAGTTGGACTCATACCCGGTCAATGGGTAGTGCATGATGATTACGGCGTGTCGAGATATCTTGGTCCTCAGTCCATCGAATCTGAGGAGGGTGAAGAGGAGTACCTTATTCTCCAGTTCGCAGAAGAGAGGCGCCTGCTCATCCCGATACTGCATTTTTATAAGATATCTCCGTGGACGCCTTTGCCCGGGCAGGAACCGGCACCAGACAGCCTAAAGGGGACACAGTGGAAAAAAGCCTCTGCCAAAGCAAAAGAGATGGCGGAAAAGGCTGCGAAAGAACTTGTTCAGATATATGCTGCCAGGGAGCTTACGAAGGGTTTTTCTTTTTCATCGAATAGGGAACTGATGAAGGAACTTGAAAATAATTTTATTTACGTCGAAACAAACGATCAGATAAAAGCCATACAGCATGTGGAAGCTGACATGGAAAGGCCTGTGCCTATGGACAGGCTGCTTGTAGGTGATGTTGGCTTCGGCAAAACTGAGGTTGCGATAAGGGCTGCCGGTAAGGCCGCTTTCAGCGGCAAGCAGGTGGCCATACTTGCCCCGACAACACTACTGGCTCAACAGCACTACGAAACTTTTTCATCCAGATTTGGAAACCTTCCTGTACGAGTAGAGGTCGTATCAAGGTTTGTGTCATTCTCGTCACAAAAAAAAATTCTGGAAGATCTTAAAGAGGGAAAGGTCGACATAATCATAGGCACACACAGACTGCTGAGTCAGGATGTGGTGTTCAAAGATCTGGGACTTGTCATCGTTGACGAAGAACACCGTTTCGGTGTAATGCACAAGGAACATTTAAAGAGAATGACCCCCGGTGTCGATGTGCTCATGCTATCGGCAACTCCCATTCCCCGTTCCCTTTCGCTTTCTATGAGCGGACTGAGAGACATGTCAGTCCTCCAGACTCCGCCTCAGAGACGCCTGCCTGTACTGACTGTAGTCAGGCCATGGTCTGAGGAACTTTTGAAAAGTGCAGTATTGAGGGAGAAAAACAGGGGAGGGCAAGTATTTTTTGTACATAACAGGATCAACGACATACACGAACGCACTGTTATGCTGAAAAGACTTTTCCCTAAGCTGAATATTGCGGTCGCACACAGCCGTACTCCTGAAGCCCAGCTTGAAAAAACGATGATGAGATTTTCTCTTGGGGAGATAGACATACTTATATGCACGACTATAGTTGAGAGCGGGCTGGATATACCAATGGCAAACACATTGATTGTCGATGACGCTCAGGAGCTTGGCCTTGCCCAGATGTACCAGCTGAGAGGGCGTGTCGGCCGCAGAGAGGAACAGGCGTATGCGTTCTTATTCTACCCTCCTGATGTTCATCTTTCTGTTGAAGCAAGCGAACGCCTTGAGGCGATAGCAGAACTGGATGAGCTGGGTGCAGGTTACCAGCTTGCGCATAGAGATCTTCAGATAAGAGGCGGAGGAGACCTGATAGGGATCGCCCAGCACGGCAACTCAACTAGGGTCGGGTACCAGAAATACTGCGATATGCTGGCCGAAGAGATAGCTAATATAAAGGGAGAAAAAAGAAAACAGGCTGAGGTTGAGATAGCTTTCCCTGCAGCGATACCCGGAGGTTACCTCCCTCAGGAAAATTTGAGAGTTACTCTTTACAGGAGGATGCTCAAGACAGATTCTCCGGCTGAGGCGATAAGTTTAAAGGAAGAGACAATTGACCGTTACGGAAAACTGCCGCCCTCGCTTGAGTTTTTAATGGATCTGACCTGCGTGAGGTCAGCTGCCCATGAGCTTCAAATAACGAAAATCATCTGCAGCAGCCAGGAAACAGTGATCCAGGGGGACCCTGACGGGGGATGGACTGAGTTTCAGCTTAAGCTGCCGTGGATGCGGAAGCTGGACGGATTTGTCGGTCCCGGAGGATACAAGGGAATAACTATATTGGCCGAAATGATAAAGGGAAAAATCATCTAAATCTGTTAGAATAGAAAGATCAGGGGGTTTGGAATTGAATATAAACCAGGCAGCCGGAGATAAATTCATAAAATTAGTGGAAGTAATGAAACGCCTTAGGGCTCCTGACGGCTGTCCATGGGACAGAGAACAGGACTTTCTTTCACTGAGGCGCTACATCATTGAAGAGGCCTATGAACTTATCGAAGCGATAGAAAACAAAAACAGGGACAATATCTGTGAAGAATGCGGAGACCTTATGCTGCAGGTCGTTTTTATATCATGCATGGCCGAAGAGCTTGGTGAATTCGATATCTGCGCAGTTTTGGACCACCTTACGGAAAAACTTATACGGCGTCATCCTCATGTATTTGGGGATACGGAGGTCATCGGTTCCGAAGATGTTCTGAGGAACTGGGAGCAGATCAAAGTAGGAGAGAGGCAAAAAAAGAAAGAGGACTCCTCACTTCTTGCAGGGGTACCGAGGGGTATTCCCGGTCTGTTGAGAGCATACAGGATACAGGAAAGAGCCGGAAAAGTCGGCTTCGACTGGCCAAAGGGAGATCCTGCGCCGGTGTTGGCTAAGGTAGACGAGGAACTGTCAGAGCTGAAGGAAAACATTAACAACAATGCCGAAAAAGAGGACATAGAAGAAGAGCTTGGAGATCTCCTTTTCGCCGTTGCCAATTTATCAAGGCATCTGAAGGCAGACCCGGAAATTACCCTGCATAAAGCCTGTGTTAAATTTACCGAACGATTCAGGTTCGTTGAGAAAGAGGTTCAGCAGTCCGGAAAAGCTTGGGCCGACTTTACATTGGATGAACTGGACGGATTTTGGGAAAAGGCGAAGGGGCTTCAGACAAAATAATAGTGAAGCGGCGATTTTATCGCCGTGAAGCGGTAGTGAAGCTGTGGTGAAGCGGTTGTAGGGGCGGATAAAAGACCGGCAAGCAATAGGCAAGCAATCGTAAGGACCTTAAAACACGAACTAAAATCACCACCGTTCCCGAGTGCATAAATCGGGAGAGCACTGCCGGTCTAAAAATATCGTCTCCCCGGTATGCCCTTGAGCCGGGGTCCAGGTCCACCGGTTTTTTATCGTCTCCCCGCTATGCCCTTGATCCGGGGGGGTGGTGTGCACCGTTTTTTTATCGTCTCCCCGCTCAAGAGCATTCGGGAACGACGGGGAGAGAAACGAACCGGAACGACTCGGTAAAAGATTTTTAAGGTTTTACAACGGCCCAGCAACCGCTCAGCCACCCCATTTTAAAACAACTGCTTGCCAATTGCTTGCCCATGCTTGCCAATTGCTTGCCGGTCTTTTAATTTTATTAAGTTTTTAAGCGTACCAGACGCTTGAAATAGACAAAAACCACAGGAGGAATCATTAATGACAGTACAGGAAAAGATAATGGATGCGATCAATACCAAGGTGTCTCCGGCACTTCAGACACATGGGGGAGATGTATCCTTCATAAGTTTTGACGAAGAAAGCGGTACGCTCTACGTAGAGCTTATCGGCTCATGCGGTACCTGCCCCTATGCCCAGGAGACACTTCGCATGACAGTTGAAGCTGCAATTAAGCAAGTCGTTCCTGAAGTTAAATCTGTAGTAAGAGCATAATTTATTTTTAAGGAATGATAGAAACGGAAGAGACTAACGATAAAATGACAGAAGACAGCCTGACTCCGCTTACTTCTCACGACGAGTCGATCGTGAAGCTCCTTGCGGGACATGAGGAGATACTTCGTATGGTAGAGCAGGCATTTCCGGTCAAGATATTTGCAAGGGGATCAAGCCTTTTGATAAAGGGCGAGGACGAAGAGCTGATCAAAAGGCTTGAAAACCTCCTTACACAATATGCGGAGCTTGCGCTGAACGGACAGAAACTTTCCGGTGCTGAGATACGCTACGGGCTGAACCAGATTGGGCTTGGAGAGAGCGTCAATTTAAAATCTCTCTATGACGAAATTGTATGCGTAAGCAACAGGGGTAAGCCTATACGTCCCTACACAAACGGACAAAAGGAATACACACGAGCGATAAAGGAAAATGATGTGACTTTTGCCATCGGACCGGCAGGCACCGGCAAAACATATCTTGCAGTAGCACAGGCAGTGGCATTTTTAAAATCAGCCAAAGTCAGCAGAATAGTTCTTGTGAGGCCGGTTGTTGAAGCGGGAGAGAGGCTGGGATACCTCCCCGGTGATCTGATGGACAAAGTAGAGCCCTATCTGAGACCGCTGTATGATGCATTTTATGATCTTCTGCCGACTGAAAAGTTCAACAGATATTTTGAAAAAGGCATCATTGAACTGGCACCGCTGGCATACATGAGGGGAAGGACTCTGAACGACTGTTTCATCATACTTGACGAAGCCCAGAACACTACGCCTGAGCAGATGAAAATGTTCCTGACCCGCTTGGGCTTCGGATCCAAGGCTGTAGTGACAGGGGACATAACACAGGTCGATCTCCCCTCTAACAAGGAATCAGGACTTAAGGTTGTACAAAACATCCTCAATGACATCCCCGGAATTGCTTTCGTCAGATTGAGCAATCGAGACGTTGTCCGGCATGAGATCGTACAGCGGATAGTGAGGGCTTACGAAGATTATGATCAACGGAGAAAAGCGCCAGACATCAATTAAAAAATTTATATCTCAGTTTAAGGCCAATCTTGAACTAAAAGCTTCCAACAAACAGTACATTGCTTTCAGAATGATACTGCTTGCTGTTGCTTCTGTGCTTATAATAAGCAACTGGTTTGTATTCGACAGGCTTGAAAATTATCGGATAGGACACACTTCAGCAAAAACATATTTTGCCCTCACTTCCTCTAGATATGAAGACAGGGCTGCTACTCTGGAACTTCGCCAGAGAGCTGCTTCACGCATCATTGACGTCATGGTGCAGGACGAGAAGATCGCCTCTGAAGTTGCCACTAAGATCGAGTTACTAAAGTCCGGAGATTATTCCCTGGTGCTGCAAAATCCTCTTTTAGAACTTTTTTCGGGGCTGCCTAAGCTTACCCAGAGCAACATAGTCAACACTGTCGTAAATATTGCTGAAAAAATCAGGAATAAGTCCCAGGACAGGGAAGAGCAGACAGGTCTGATATGGAAAGAACTCTCTGAAGTGAGGCTGACCCAGTCGGACAAGAATGTTGCATTCCAAATATTAGATAAGGTACTTAATCCCACATTAAACAGTGATTCAGAGATGGCGTCGAGACTGAGGGATGATGTAGCAGTACAGATACCTCCTGTCGTAAGGGAGATACGTCCGGGAGAAGTGCTTGTTCAAAAAGGTCAGGTAGTGACACCCTCACTTGCAAAACTGCTCGCATCGCAGGGATATCCCGATTCCAGGTTTCCTTTCAAGCATCTGATCTTTATACTCGGAGCTATCATTCTATGGAGCTTCTGGCCTGTCTGGATAGAGAACGGCCTTAAGGAGAAGCTGTCTTTCCGTCAGTGGTTATATATATCAGTCATCATTGCTGTGTCATGGTCCCTCGAACTTTTGTTTGCCAGGACGGGCGGGTATTCAATGGCTGTTTTAGGCCTTACAGGCTGGCTCTGTCTGACATTGCCTGTCTCACTCTCTTACCACATTGTAATGGGCGGTGGTATCATCAGCGTTATGATAGCTTTTGGAACCAATCCCGGGATCGTGGCGCTTGGCTGCATTATGGCATCTTTCTCTGCGGGCATAGGCAGGATCCTATTCCTTGACCCGCCTAACCACAGGGTAACGATCTGGAGAAACCTGTTCTTTTTAGGATTATGTCTTGGGGCAGTTTCAGTAGCTGTACATTGGGGGCTAGGTTTATTTTTTACTTATCAACTGCTCATCCTATCTCTTGTGTTCAGCCTTTTTTGGAGTACGGTGGTCATTGCTCTTTTGCCGATCTGGGAAAATCTTTTTGATGTTATCTCCCCGCTGCGCCTCCTTGAGCTCAGCCATCCATCGCAGCCCCTTCTCAAGAGGCTTCAGATCGAAGCGCCGGGGACTTATCACCATACTCTAATGGTCGGAACCATGGCTGAAGCAGCGGCGGACAAACTTATGATGAACGGACTGCTGGTAAAAGCAGGGGCATACTACCACGACATCGGGAAATTAAAAAATCCCAAATATTTTGTTGAAAATCAGATGCGCGGAGAAAATATCCATGATGAGCTTTCCCCCTCTCTTTCAGGTCTTATTCTTATTTCCCATGTCCGTGACGGCCTCGAAATAGCAGAAGAGACAAAGCTCCCCAAGACACTGAGAAGATTCATCGCCGAGCATCACGGGACAACAATCCAGAAGTATTTTTATGAAAAGGCTCTTGCTCTTGATGAAAACACGACAGAGGAACAGTTCCGGTATCCCGGACCCAGCCCCCAGTCAAGAGAGACAGCTATTATTATGCTCGCAGATTCTGTTGAGGCTGCTGTCAAGGCAAAAAATAAATCATTTGAAAACATTCGCGACCTCAGGCTTCTTGTACAAAACGTTGTAAAGCAAAAGATCGATGCCGGACAGCTGCGGGATGTAGACTTTACTATGAGAGAGATGGCGGTGATAGAATCATCTTTCATCGAAATTTTAAGGTCAACATATCACTCGCGCGAAGTAAAAGAAATATCTTCTTCTATCAGGGCTGCTGCTGAAAAGAAGGGACAGCCGGGGGCCATATGATAATAAAGTTAATTGTTGAAGGAAAAGAGCATATAGCAGAGAAGATCAACACAGACACAGACGAGTTCCTGAAGAGGATAAAGGCCCTTTATGCCTCCGTCCTTAACAAGGAGGAGTCTTTTCCGGAGCAGTGCGGGTGCGCAGAAATCTCTCTTTCTATTGTTGATCCTGAAAGGATCAGGGAACTGAATCTGAGTTACAGGGATATCGATTCATCGACAGATATTTTGTCTTTCCCTCTGTGGGAAGAGGATTCACGATTCGAGCCTCCTTCGGACTGGGAATGTCTCCCCCTTGGCGATATAGTGATATGTCCTGATAAAATATCAGAGAATGCCGATGAAAATAATAAAAGCTTCACAGAAGAACTTGTACTGGTCATGTCTCATGGTCTCCTCCATCTAATAGGGTATGATCATTATGATATAGATTCAGAGCGTAAAATGTGGATGGAGCAGGATAGAATGGTCGATCAGTTTTTCAGGAAAGAAGGTGCCGGATATGAAATATCCTGAAGAGAGAAGTTTTGACGCAATGTCCCTTTTGAATGAAGCAAAGAAGGCTGGGAACTATGCATATGTGCCTTACTCCTCTTTTCCTGTAGGGGCAGCTATACTCTTTGAAGACGGAAGCGTAGTATCCGGATGCAACGTTGAAAACGGCAGTTTCGGGCTGTCGATCTGCGCGGAGAGAAATGCCATGACGACCGCAGTAGGGGAAGGCCGTCTCAAGCCTGTAGCGATCGCTGTTGCCGGCGGCAGTAAAGGAAAGATCTGTCCCCCTTGCGGAGCTTGCAGACAGTTTCTTTCGGAGTTCAACAGCGATATGTCTGTCGTGCTTGAAGATGATGGAAGACCGGTGATCTACAGGCTTAGCGATCTGCTTCCGCTGCAGTTCAAGTTCTCCGGGAAAGGAGAGACTAAAAATGACAGGTAATAACATCAAAAATGAAGATCAGGAGTACAGATGCGGTTTCGTTGCGCTTCTTGGACGTCCTAACGTTGGCAAATCTTCAATAATCAATACACTCTTGAAGGAAAAGGTCGCAGCTGTCTCATCCAAACCTCAGACGACGAGGAATGCGATACGATGCATATTGACCACGGAGAAGGAACAGATCATATTTGTTGACACTCCAGGAATACATAAACCTAAGCATGTGCTTGGGGACTTTATGGTGAAAGAAGCTTCTAAAACCCTTTCACAGGTCGATTTGATCTGCTTTGTAGTTGAAGCGGGGGACCGTATGATCGGAGAAAAAGAAGAACTTATATTGGAATTCCTTTCCAATTGCAGCGTCCCGATAGTTTTGGCCGTAAATAAGATCGACAAGTTTTCTGACCAGGAAGTTTTCTGGAAGACTGTGGAAATGTACGAGACGAGGATCACTCCTGCCGCTGTAGTGCCTCTTTCTGCAAAAAAAGGAACAAACATGGATGTGTTTATCGAGACCTTAAGCGGAATGCTTCCTATGCAGCCTCCAATATATCCCGCAGATATGCTTATGGATGCAACTGAACGATTCCTTGCTGCTGAGGTGATAAGGGAAAAAATATTGAATTTTACCGATCAGGAAGTTCCCCATGGAACTGCTGTTGTGGTAGAGGAGTTCAAAAGCCCTGAAGAGTACCCGGAGCTCAAGACCTGTGAGATCAGAGCTACGATAATAGTTGACCGTGAAGGGCAGAAGGCGATAATAATCGGAAGGTCCGGAGCAAAGCTTAAAACGATAGGAATGGCTGCAAGGAAAGAACTTGAAGAGAAATTTGGTTATCCGATATATCTCCAGCTTTGGGTAAAGGTCAAGCCGGGCTGGAGAAAGTCACAGGAAGAACTGCGACGGCTGGGGTATAGTTTTTGATATCTTCGTTTGAATTGGAGAAGCTTCCTCAGGGGTATTATAAGCAGGTAGGAACCGTCTTGCAGAGAAGGGATTCCTCAGGAGAGGGGCAATCCCTTCTGCTTTTTTTAAGGGATATGGGGCCGATGTGGGTGAGCGCGCCTGCTTCAAAAACCAAGTGCAGGTTTGGCGGAGCTATAGAACCGCTTGTATGGGCAGAATTCGATCTTTATCAGAGCCCGGCAAGGCTATATCTGCAGGGAGCAGAAGTGAAGGAAGACTTTATTTCTCTCAGGTCTTCGGCCCTAAAATTGAAATCTGCACTCAAGTTATACAAAAGGCTTTCCAAGACTCTGATGGTAGGCCATGAAAGCAACAACATACTTACATTACTTTGGTCGTCCATGTTGTTACTAAAAGAAAACTGCCCGGGTGATGTTGTTGAGTACAGGTTCACCTGGAGACTTCTGAAAGAAACAGGGCTTGCGCCGTCCCTCCGGTTCTGTGTAAACTGCGGCTCAAAACTTGACGCAGGGGCAAAATGGACCGGCGACGGCCTGGTATGTTGTTCATGTTCCGGTACAGGCAAGGGAGACCTGGATGCCGAAGAACTGAGGTCACTCCGGTTTGCAGCTCTCTTAAATCATGATAAATTTCTTGAGTGGTCAGGATCTCAGAAAAAATCGTCTTTATATGCCGATGAGTTAAAAAAACTGGTTACTTTTTTCACTGATATAGATTAAAATTCATCAAATATAGTTTTTGTGCTATCTGAAGGAGGCAGCAGAGAGTGAATTTTCAAGAAATTATAATGCGCCTGGAAAGTTTTTGGGCATCGCAGGGATGTGTGGTCCAGCAGCCGTATGATATAGAAGTCGGCGCCGGGACAATGAATCCGGCTACAACACTGAGGGTACTCGGTCCTGAACCATGGCGTGTTGCTTATGTAGAGCCTTCAAGAAGGCCTACTGACGGCAGGTACGGTGAAAACCCAAACAGACTGCAGCATTATTACCAGTATCAGGTAATAATACAGCCGGCGCCTGATAATATTCAGGAGATGTACCTTGAGAGCCTTAAAGTGCTTGGAATCGATCCTGCTGAGCATGACATCAGATTTGTTGAGGACGACTGGGAAAATCCAACGACCGGAGCATGGGGGCTTGGATGGGAAGTCTGGCTTGATGGAATGGAAGTCACTCAGTTCACTTATTTTCAGCAAATGGGCTCCCTTGATATGGATGTAGTGCCTGCCGAGCTGACATATGGCATTGAGCGCATCGCAATGTTTGTGCAGAAGGTCGACAATGTCTACGACCTCGAATGGGTAGGAAACGTAAAATACGGAGATGTCCACCATAAAGGCGAAGTCGAGCACTCAACATACAATTTTGAAGTGGCGAGCACCGAGATGCTATTTCAACTTTTCAACATGTACGAAGCCGAATCAAAGAAGATACTTGAAAGAGGGCTCGTTCTTCCCGCATACGATTACGTCCTGAAATGTTCGCACTCTTTCAACCTCCTTGATGCGAGAAACGCGATAAGCGTTACAGAGCGCACAGGTTACATCGGAAGGGTCAGGGCGATCGCAAGCGCTTGCTGTCAGGCTTATCTTGAACAGAGGGAAGAGATGGGACACCCCTTGAAAGGGAAATTCGACAAATTTGAAAAAGCTGAAGGAGGCGCAAAATAATGTCTGCAAAAGACCTTCTTTTTGAGATAGGAACAGAAGAGATCCCGGCGCGTTTTATGCCCAAGGCTTTGGCCGATCTTTCTTCATACGCAGAAGAAGAGCTTGCCTCAGCGCACATAGATCATTCGAATGTAAAGGCAGAGTGCACGCCACGAAGGTTAGTCCTTACGGTCAGTGATCTCTCTGATTCTCAGAAAGATAGTGTAGAGCTGTCCAAGGGCCCGCTAAAAACCCAGGCCTTTGACCCGGAAGGCAGACCCACAAAAGCAGCAGAGGGGTTTGCCCGCAGCAGGGGAGTGGATGTCTCTGACCTCAAAGTACAGGAGGTCAACGGAGCTGAATATGTAGTTGCGGAAAAAAGGGAGAAGGGGCAGTCTACAGAGCTTGTCCTGCCACACATACTTGATAAAATACTCAAGAAGCTCTCTTTTCAGAAGAGCATGTACTGGGCTGATCCGACTGTTCGTTTTGCCCGCCCTGTAAGATGGTTATTGGCCCTTTACGGAGATTCGGTCATAAACGTAGATTTTGGAAAAGTAAAAAGCGGAAATTGCACCAGGGGTCATAGATTTATGGGGTCAGGTTCGATACTGATCAAAGATCCTTCCGAATACAAAAAGGCAATGAAAGAAAATTTTGTGATCACTGATCCCGAAGAGAGAAAAAACATGATACTAGGCGGGATAGCTGAGATAGAGAGGCAACTTGGTGCAAGGGTAGAAGTGGATCCCGCGCTTCTCGAGGAAAATGTGCACTTAAACGAATACCCTGTGGTTTTCTACGGAAGTTTCGATCCGGATTTCCTTGAAATTCCCGAAGAGGTCCTTGTTCTTTCGATGGCAAAGAATCAGAGGTATTTCCCGGTGAGGAACAAAGACGGAAAACTGATGGCCAATTTCGTCGGCGTCAGCAACAATAAGGCAAAAGACATGATGGTCGTAAGGGAAGGTAACGAAAGAGTTCTCAGGGCAAGACTCTACGATGCAGCATTCTTCTGGAAAGAGGATCTTCAGAAATCTCTTGACGATCTGGCAAACGAGCTTAAGTCAGTAACATACCAGGAACAGCTTGGTTCTGTCTACGATAAGGTCCAGAGAACAAAAGCACTTGCTCTGTGGCTCACTGACGAGCTCTCCTTTGCCGACAAAAGATCTGTTGTTGAAAGGGCAGCCGTACTGGCAAAGGCAGACCTTGTTACAAGCATGGTCTACGAGTTTGCTGATGTACAGGGAGTCATGGGACGTGAATATGCCAAAAAAGCAGGAGAGCCCGAAGAAGTGGCAATTGCCCTTTACGAACAGTATCTCCCAAGGTTTGCCGGAGACAGCATCCCCTCCGGAGTGGCAGGAGCTCTGATTGGTCTTGCAGACCGGGCCGATACCCTTGCCGCTATATATAAGATCGGGCTTGAACCGACATCTTCTCAGGACCCTTACGGCCTTCGCAGGGCCGCAAGATGTATAAACGAGATCATCTGGGGGATGCCTCTCGATATCGATTTGAACAAGCTGCTTGAGAAATCAGCATCTGCTTTTGATATTGACAGCAATACGATGGGAAAAATAAGGTCGTTTGTACACCAGCGCCTTCAGGTACAGCTTAGGGAAAAGGGATTCAGGCATGAAGTCGTAGAGCTTGTCCTTCAGACGGTATCAGATCGTCCTCTTCAGGCTTTCAGAATGGCTGAGACTCTTGAAAAAAGAAGCGATGAAGTTTGGTTTACTGACCTGATAACAGCCGCCGTAAGAGTAAAGAATCTGCTGAATAAATCAGGGAGTACCCCGGAGGATGTGGATCTCTCAAAACTGGTCGAGCCATCTGAAAAGGAACTTTATGAGAAGCTCCTCCTGCTTGAAGAAGAGGCCAGGGTCTCTGTTGACATATTTGACTGGGAAAAGCTCGCCTCGGTACTTGCAGAGCTTGCTCCGGTGATAGCGCAGTTTTTCAATGATGTTCTTGTTATGGACGAGGATATTGCCCTTAGGAACAACAGGCTCGCGCTTCTTAAAAAGTGTCAGGATTTCTTCCTGCTTGTTGGAGATTTCAGCCTTTTAAAATAGTTACAATTCTATTGATATAGGAATGCATACCCGTTAATTTTTTAAATCAGGGAGGTCACATGATGCTCGAGGCTAAAAAATATATTTACGATTTCAGTGAAGGTGACGCAGGGATGAAGATCCTTCTTGGCGGTAAAGGAGCTAACCTTGCTCAGATGTGGAAGATCGGGCTGCCTGTACCTCCGGGATTTATCATTACTACGGAAGCATGTCATGAATATTGGAAGGAAAAAGATTTTATCCTGAACATATGGGATGATGTCAAAGCTGCGGTGTCCAGAGTCGAAGCCCTTGCCGGGAAAAAATTCGGCGGAGAAACGGACCCTCTGTTGGTATCTGTCCGTTCCGGGGCGCCTGTCTCCATGCCGGGCATGATGGATACGATACTTAACCTGGGGCTTAACGACAAAACAGTTGAAGCCCTCGCAGAGGCAGCCGGCGATGAGCGCTTTGCTTATGACAGCTATCGCCGTTTCATCCAGATGTTCTCGGATGTTGTAATGGGAGTAGAGCATTCCAGTTTTGAGAAAAAGCTGCATGATAAAAAGGCAGAGAACGGGGTAAAGGATGACAACCAGCTTTCTTCAGCGGCTTTAAAAGAACTTGTTGAGGAGTATAAGGCAATAGTGAAGGAAGCGGGCAAAGACTTTCCTGTTGACCCATGGCAGCAGCTCAGACTCGCTATAGATGCAGTATTCCGCAGCTGGAATACACCAAGGGCCATTACTTACAGAAAGATAAACAACATTCCGGAGTCATATGGAACAGCTGTCAGTGTTGTCACCATGGTATTCGGCAACCTGGGCGATGACTGCGGCACGGGAGTTTGTTTCACAAGAAGCCCGTCGACGGGCGAGGACAGGCTCTTCGGCGAATACCTCATCAATGCCCAGGGAGAGGACGTAGTTGCCGGGATCAGAACTCCCGTTGAGATCTCGAAGCTTGAAACAGAAATGCCCGATGTATATAAAGAATTCTGCCGCATAGCGGATCTGCTTGAGCAACATTACAAGGATGCCCAGGATATAGAGTTTACAGTTGAAAGAGGTAAGCTCTACATACTTCAGACCAGGAACGGCAAGCGAACAGCAGCAGCAGCTGTCAGGGTCGCTATGGACATGTTCAGGGAAGGGCTGATAGATGAAAAGACAGCTGTTGTGCGAGTTGCCCCTGAACAGGTCGAGCAGCTTCTCCATCCTCAGATAGACCCGAAAGCTAAACTAATGCCTCTTGTAAAAGGACTTCCTGCATCACCGGGTGCGGCGGTCGGATTTGTCGTTTTTGATGCAGATGAAGCTGCTGAGCGCGGAGAAAAAGGTGAAAAGATCATCCTTGTCCGCCCTGAGACCACGCCTGATGACATCCATGGACTTTTTGCGGCCCAGGGCGTCATAACAGCGCACGGCGGTATGACGAGCCATGCGGCTGTTGTTGCCAGAGGCCTTGGAAAACCTTGTGTATCAGGTGCCGAAAGTATAAAGATCGACTTTGCTGCAGAAACCTTCACAGTAAACGATACAATTGTCAAAAAGAACGATTTGATCACCATTGACGGAACGAAGGGCGAAGTCATTCTTGGAAAAGTTGAACTTGTGCAGCCGCAGTTTGATGAAGATTTCAGTGAACTTCTCAGAATGGCTGACAGGATCTCGACTCTGGAGGTCTGGGCCAATGCCGATACACCTGAAGATGCCATAAGGGCTAGAGGCTTTGGAGCAAAAGGAATTGGGCTGTGCCGTACAGAGCACATGTTTATGGCTCCTGAGAGGCTTCCTGTAATGCAGGACATGGTCGTGGCATCCACCAGAGATGAAAGGATCGAACATCTTAAAAAGCTCGAAAAGATGCAGGAGGAAGATTTCCTGGGTATATTTGAAGCTATGGATGGACTGCCTGTCACAGTAAGGCTGCTTGATCCTCCGCTTCATGAATTCCTGCCGAAGCTTCCTGATCTTAAGAAGGAGCTTAAAAACCTTTCTGCAGGCAGCCCCGAGGCAAAATCTGTCAAAAATACGATAGCAAGAGTCCACGAACTGCATGAATCAAACCCGATGCTTGGATTCAGGGGATGCCGACTTGGCATCATCTATCCTGAAATTTATGAGATGCAGATCAGGGCAATATTCAACGCAGCCTGTAAGCTTGTCAGCAAAGGCATTACCCCGGTGCCCGATATAATGATCCCGCTCGTTGCGACAAAAGAGGAGATGAGGATACTCAGGGAGATGGTCGACAGGATAGCACCCGAGATAATGAAGGAGCACGGATGCACTGTGGAATATCTTGTTGGAACAATGATAGAGCTCCCCAGAGCTGCCTTGGTGGCAGATCAGCTTGCTCAGCACGCCCAGTTTTTCAGCTTCGGCACAAACGACCTTACTCAGACGACTTTTGGATATTCAAGGGATGATGCGGAAGGCAAGTTTCTTGGCCGGTACGTTTCAGAAGGGATACTGCCGCAGAACCCATTTGCAGTACTCGATCGCGAAGGTGTAGGCGCCCTGATGGAGATCGGTGCTACAGGAGGCCGGAAAGTAAATCCGTCTATCCAGGTGGGCATTTGCGGCGAGCACGGAGGAAACCCGTCAAGCGTCGCGTTCTGTCATAAGCTTGGACTCAACTATGTCAGCTGTTCGCCCTTCAGGGTGCCTGTATCAAGGCTCGCAGCTGCGCATTCTGCCCTTGGGATACTTAAATAGATTTTAGTTCTCCATGGTTAATCTGCCGGAAAACCGTCGGCGTGAATCGGTTGTGAAGCAGTAGTGAAGCAGTTGTAAGGGCGGTTAAACAATCGTGAGAACTAAAATCACCGTCATTCCCGTATGAACCTTAGCGGGAATCCAGCGACTTGTGTTTAAGTCTTAAAAAGTTTCTCACAGCAAGGACCTAGATCCACTGGATCCCCGATTTAAGCGCTCGGGGACGACGAGACGGAGCAAGATCCTCAAGCCCAAACCATTGCTTCACCATTGTTTCACGCCGATGTTTTTTCGGCAGCTTCACGCGACATCTTTTTGTCGCAGCTTAACGCCGATTTTTTGCGGCAGCTTGCCCCTATTTAGGAGATGGTCATTTTGAACACCCGCATTCGTTGGGAAGAAATTGAAAAACAAATACTCTCTCCATTTGCAGCACTTTCTTCCGAAAGCAAAGGCAGGGCA
>JBFXIQ010000024.1:16046-20973 GCA_050175815.1 Synergistaceae bacterium | reverse complement strand
TCATTGCTTCGAGCCTGCCTGAATCTATCCTGTTGAACTCTTCGATCTTGTCATCAAGGTAAGGAGTTATCCTGTATTCATCCTGGATATGGATAAGTGATATCTTATTTTTTACCAAGGGTATCATCTCTACCAGGTAATTGAACGCGACCTCTGAGTTTTTTGAGAAGTCTGTAGCAAAAAGGACATGGTCCGCTACTCCATCTGAAAAATTACGCTTGTCATGACCTTCCGCTGATTTTCCGTCAGCAGACTTGAATACGTAGGTCGGTCTCTGAGCATTGTGTATGAGCTCGTTTGCCATCGAGCTGAAAATATGCCTGTCAGATCCGACGCTTATCAGTGAGTAGTTTTCATCCACCGCTATCTTGTTTACCTGAAATGCTGAAAGACCCTCAAGCACTCTGGTCTCAACTTTGAATCCCTGTTCCACAAGTGTAGTTTTCTGTTTCTGAAGGTTCTTTTCGAAATCTTCGAAGACAGTGGGTTTGTAAAAACTGTCAACTCCAAGTACGTCCAAAGTGCCCCAAAATTGCAGGAGCAATATTTCCTCTGTTCCAAATCCTTTCAGGCCTCCCGAAGTGTTGACCAGCGCCATTGATTCCCTTGAAAAATCAGATGCGACAATCGCACGTTTAAACATTACGACTCCCCCCTATTATCAATTTAGGCTCTCTGAAATACTCTGCTATAACATATAACATTGTTATCTGGTTAAAGCAAGAGCATGGATACTTAACCTATGCCAAGGCTTTCTTCATCTCATCAATTTTGGCAAGGATGGAGAGAAGGTAAAGCAGCACTATTCCGTTTGCGGTAAGTACCACTCCAATTACCGGCCCTGGGATCAGATTTTTTATCAGCATGGATACTCCGAAAACTATCGAAAGAATGTTCAGCGTCGACTGGGTAAGAAACAGCCTTTTTATTATTGAAGGGACATCTGCAGATCCTCTCCCCTTCTTCCCTGATCTTGAGTGGATCATTTTTACCAAGGGTATCCCCCCTCCGCCTATGTTCAGCAGGGCGATGATCATGGTCAGACAGGGTACAAGTATTCCCGGGACAATGCATGAGATTATCCCCATTGATGCAAAAATGAGTCCAAGAAATACCAGAGGCCATGTTCTTGTAAAGGACCTCAGCGGCGTATTTCCGAAGGCTATCATCTGTATGGACATGATCACTACAAGAAGTCCTAACTGTGCGCTGCCCGAAAACGGCAGAAGTCCAATAGTAACCGGTATGAGCAATATTCCCAGCAGTACCATGAACACTCCCGTTATAAGGATCACCGCACGGTCATCTGAAAGCTGCACACCTGCGGATGGTCTCTCTGCCGCATCCGGATAAAGGGCATATATTTTAAAAAGCACCGCGGTCAACGTAAAAATAAGCACTCCATAAAGGAGGACTGAAAAGGAGATAAATCCACCGGAAATATAATTTTGATCGATCAGGAGAATCGATATGAATACCGAAAGGGAATAGACTGCGGTGCAATTGGCTGCAAGCGTCATAAGTATCCCGCCCTTTTTCCTCCACAGCGGAAATTTGTCTTTTGAAAAAAACATCTGCAGCAAAAGAAGTATGCCTCCGGGGCCGAAACAGATGAATAATATGAACCGTGGGATCCCTTTCAGAAGTTCGGGGATAAAGCATGTGATTATTCCAACGCAGGCAACAAAGATACCTAGGATAAGAACCGGGAGCGGTCTTTGGGGAACGTCCCCGAAAGGTGTCTTGCCAAGTACTGTTATCTGAAGTGCGTAAATGAATATCAGAAGTCCGTAGAGGCCGTTTTCATAATATGGCACTGTTCCGGCATAAACAGCAAAAAGTAAAAGCCCGGCAATGGTCATGGTCAGGCCAGCAATCATCAGTATGACAAGGTCGATGGGTATATCAGCTTTTTTTGAAGACCATCCGCCAAGCATATCCAAGCCTCCTCAGGATAGGTTCCGGCTGAAACGATGAACCGGGCTTTTATGAGATCAAATTGAGCAAGTGCAGACTCTTAACAGTATGTGCCCTTGGTGCGATAGTTTTCCCTTCTCTCATCCGCTAGATGCTTCATTAATTTATCGAAATCATCTCTCTTTTCCCTGTAAAGATAATCCACTGACCTTGCAGTTTCAGGAAATACAATAATTAGAGATCCCTTCTCCATTTCATCGAAAATATATTCGACTGCTTCCTCTACGCTTATTGAATCTGGAGGCGGTGTGATACCGTTGAATATCGGAGTACGGACATTACCGGGACAAAATACGCTGAACTGCAGCCCATCGTTCTCCAGTTCATACTGGAGGCTTTCTGTCATAGATATAACTGCGCTCTTGGTGGCAGCGTAAACAGCCTGATAAGGAATGGGGATCTTTCCGGCTATGGATCCTGTGTTGACTATGTGCCCTGACCCCTGCTCCCTCATTATAGGTATTGCTGTGTAGGTGCCGTGGATGACCCCCATAAGGTTGAGGTCTATTATGAATTTCCACATATCGAAGGTTATTTTTTCTGTCGGAAGTGTAAGACCCGTTCCTGCGTTGTTGAAAAGCAGGTCAAGATGGCCCGAATGACCTTTTGCGTCTGAGATAAGTTTTTGGACCTGATCTAATTTCGTAACATCTGTAAGTATGGGAAAAACTTTGCCGGGATATTGGATGTTCAGCTTATCTGATTCACGCTTGAGCCCTTCTTCATTGAAGTCGCCCATGAATACGGCATCAGCGCCCCTTTTCAAAAGCTCTTCAGAGATTCCCAGGCCCAGGCCTGAAGCCGCTCCTGTTACTGCTGCAACTTTGTGTTCAAAATATCCGCTCATGGCATTCTCCTTTCGAGGATCGTCAGATCCTGCTGCTCCTACCACAATGATCTTGAGTCGCCCACGTTCAGCCTTGCAGACCCTTTCATCATCAGCGCTTTTTCGTATTTATGCACAGGCAGCGCAGAGATAGTACTTATTATTCTGAACTGGATCATGTTCATTTCCGGATCAAACTTCTGCCAATCGATCTTTCCCTCACCCTCCCAGGCCTTATCAACTTTCATCTCTTGAGGATAAAGAGTCGCATGGCTGAGTGCTGCTCCTGCTTTGCCAAGTTCAGGAATGTACCTCCACCCGAAAAAATTGACCCTGGAATGATCGTTCAGCAGACCAAGCTCCTCTTCACTAAGTTCCCTTTCCCTTGAAAGATCGATCCTTAAAAACGTATTGCTTTCATAACTGACAGCTGAAAACCAATGATCTCCGTTGTGTCTCAATGAGGCGATATCCGCAAAGATTTTCGGCATTCCATCTTCCTCTCTGCCGCCAATTATCGGGCATGCTTTGTTTTCCCAGATCACAAGAACATACTCCCCGTCGATCACATCCGCATTTTTTACATATCTGACAGGAACACTTGCCTGGATCAGCCTGTATTCTCCGCCTGACATCCAGTCTATGTCACGGCATTCGGCAAACTGAACATTCACTGTGGGTTGTATAAGGTCAAAATCTTCAGGAATAATCTTTAAAAGTGCATCTTCATCTGTTTCAAAACTGATACATACGGTAGTCATGTCACCATAAACTGTACGTACTGGATAAAAAGGTTCCCCGCCGAAATGGACCGGCATTTTATATACCAAATCGTTTTTTATCCTGAATTTTCCCTTCATGATTTCTGTTGCTCCCCCTTTCCGGCATCAGTCAATAAACGTCAAGTAAGCTAGTTGAGCAATTCCTCGTGCGCCAGGGCAAGGAGTCCCCTTATTTTCAGGCCCTGCGGACAATGAAGCTCGCACACCCCGCACGAGATACATCTGTCCGCGCCCCTGCCCGGTTTGAAGAAGACCTCTTTATAATGATCTTTTACCGATGTGTCCATGGTATTGCGGTATTTGTTGTAAAGGGCAAAAACAGCCGCTATCATCACCCCGTGGGAACAGGGCATGCAGTATTTGCAGTCTGTACAGGGAATGGTTACACTGCTCCCGTACTCCTTTACGATCAGGTCGATAAGATTTTTGTCTTCTTTGCTCATTACGCCCGGCGCCGAATCGCTGAAGATCCTCAAATTATCCTCAAGCTGTTCCATATTGCTTGTGCCGCTTAAGACAACTGATACTTCCTGCTGGTCATAAAGCCACCTGAAACACCATTCGGCAAGGGACCGCTTTTCATGATATCCCTCCACCATTTCCAAAACGGACTTTGGGGCATCCTTTAGGATAGAGCCTCCACGCAGAGGTTCCATCACAGTTACAGGAAGTCCTTTAGATGAGGCATAACGAAGCCCTTCCACCCCGCCGGCCTGATTCTTTTCATCAAGAATATTCAGCTGTATCTGCGTCATGTCCCAGGGATAGTAATCTATTATTTCTTTAAAGGCTTCGAAGCTGTTGTGAAGCGAGAACCCCTTATGGAGTATCTTCCCCTTTATTGCAGCTTTGTCGAGAAAGTCCGCTCCGTCGTATTTTTTAACTTTTTCCCATACCGCGGGACTCAGGTTATGGAGCAGATATATGTCTGCATAATCTGTCTGAAGCCTCTTCAGCTGCTCGTCGAGATATCTTTCCATATCTTTCTGACATGAAGACATGGCAACCGGGCACTTTGTAACAAGGCATACTTTTTCCCTGTAACCCTCTTTAAGCGCTTTTCCGACTATTTCCTCGCTTCCGGGATATGTATACGCCGTATCTATGTAATTGACTCCGCTGTCGATCGCGTGCCTGACCATTTTTATAGCCTCTTTTTCATCTGCAGGAAACCTCATGCACCCAAGACCAAAGCGAGAGACTCTCAACCCAGTTTTTCCAAAATCAATATATTCCATATTTATTACCCCCATAGCATATTAACGTGCCATTTTGTTTATAGTATACACTCTTCAATAAATAACCGTAACAACTGTGAAACGGCGACTAAGAGTATGCCGTC
>JBFXIQ010000024.1:0-15946 GCA_050175815.1 Synergistaceae bacterium | reverse complement strand
TTTCCAAAATCAATATATTCCATATTTATTACCCCCATAGCATATTAACGTGCCATTTTGTTTATAGTATACACTCTTCAATAAATAACCGTAACAACTGTGAAACGGCGACTAAGAGTATGCCGTCCCACTCCGTCATTCCCGTATGCCCCACCCTCCGTCATTCCCGTATGCCCCACCCTCCGTCATTCCCGTATGCCCCACCCTCCGTCATTCCCGTATGCCCCACTCCCCGTCGTTCCCGTATGCTCCTGAGCGGGAACCCAGGTCCTGATTTTGACCTTGCCCCACCCCTTCGTCATTCCCGTATGCCCCACCCTCCGTCATTCCCGTATGCCGTTGATCAGGAGAATGCCGTTTCCTGTTAAGGAAACATTTAAAAACTCCTTAGCATTCGAACTATTTCGAATGCGTTTTGAGATCGGGAATCCAGGTCTTGGTTATGGTGAAACTGCTTTCGACGGAGAATTTGCAGCAAGTTTCACGCTGCGGTGAATTTGTGGGGTGGATCGAGCCACGGAGAATTTGCGAGCAGAGCACTCGCGGTGAATTTGCGGCCAAAGGCCGCGGTGGTTCAAGATCACCGTCGTCCGGGGAATGCCTCTCCCCCGTCATCCCGTAAAAAACACTGCAAATCAATACATAAGCAAGTTAGTGGTCTCTGTCGACGGAAAGGTAATAGAGGAAAAGATCCTCAAATCCCAGACCGATCCAAAAACAGAACAGGCGGTATTTGAGATCAAAGATTTGAAAAAGGGCTCAAAGATAGAGGTTGAAGCGACCTGCAGCGTATTTGGGAAGCTTAAGGGAAGCATCGTTATTTGACCAGAAAAAAGACTGAACCGGGCGCACCATTAGAAGCGGCCGCCTTTCCGGCGGCCGCTTTTGTCTGCGATGAAAGTTTTATTTTGCAGAGACTGTAAAGAGATCCCCCGGCTGACCGATACAGACTACATAGCTTCCTTCAGGCGCGTAGACCTCGCCCTCATCTACGGCACTGTCGAAGAGCGCTAACTTCTTATCCCCTTCTGCCACTACCATGATCCTTCCCTTTTCCGGTTTATCAAAAGAAAGGACATATCCGTTTTCTAATCGGAACCATTCATTGTATCCCTTTTCCCCGATCATGACTGAATTTCTTCCGGGATTTACAGTTTTTGCCTGATCGGCCTCTGAGAAAATGAATATGCTGGATTTGGCCCATAGGGTTCCGTCGCTTTCAAATAATTCCAACTCGGACTGGTCGCGGAAAAGAGGTGCAGCATAAGTTGCGTTATGGTCATCCTCTATCTTCAGGCAGTTCATAAAGCTTAGGTATCCGGGCATATCGCTGTAGGTGCCTGACCTTAACATCGGGCTATCCCTGTAGAGCTGTACGGAAGTGGTCAGATTTCTCATCAGCCAAAGTTTTCCGTTTATCTCACTGGAAAGTTTCTTTGGCTCCTGCTGTTTTGCAATTTTTTGAAACATAAGGTTGTCCATGCCATAAAGGGGAATTTTTTCTGCAATAAAATAGTAATTCTCTTTATCCTTTATAAAATATCCCTGTCGGTCTTTCTCAAATGAAAAGAAAGATCCACCGTTGTAGACAAACGACATAAACGGAGCTTCATCCTCTGATCCGTCAGTATCGTCCGGCATTATTGGCACCATATCCATCCTTTTGTTATCTTTATCAAATTTGATACTGACAAAAAATTCCCCATTTGCGTAGATACCCTCATATTCGGCAAGTTCGGGGGGGATCGTTTCCGGAGCCACCGGTTTTTCCTTTTTTCTTTCAGACGGTACGGGCAGTCCCTTGTCCTTCAGCAGTGCATTCAGAATGGGTCTTGTTACCATCTCTCCGTTAAGCTTCCCTGAGATGCTTGCCGCTACGGCCAATCTTTTCTCGGGGATGACCTGGAGCCCTGTGGAGTAGGCGCCTGTTCCTCCTCCTTTTGAATAGACGCGTATGCCGTTTTCTTCATAAGCAGGAAGAGATGAGTAATCCCAACCAAACGAATCTAATATGACCGGACCGCGCAGCCCTGCTGAAAACGGGGTCGGCTGGCTTTTCAGTATCTCATCGATCGAACGCTTCGACAGAATGTTCTTTCCCCCGGGACAAAAGCTGTCTGCAAACCTGCAAAGATCCTCAGCAGTTGACGATAGGCCTCCCGCAGCAAGTACCAGTATCACTTCAGGAGGGTATTTTTTGCCTGTCTCAGGGTCATAAAAATGTGATATATTCCCTCCGGACTCTCCGATGCTTACCGTCGTGTCCTTCATCCCGAGAGGCTGAAAGACTCGTTTTTCAAGGAAATTGATAAATTTTTGTCCGGAAACCCTCTCGACGATGATCTCGGCAAAAGTAAATCCATCGTTACAGTAAATGCCGATAACTCCTGGGTCGTGTTTCAGGTTTGATTCCTTCATCCTTTCAAGCAGCATCCTGTGAGGGTCACCTTCCGGCACATATCCGAACAGGAAGCTTGATCCCGGCAGTCCGGAAGAGTGGTTGAAAAGCATCCTCACGGTAATATCTCTGTACCTCTGATCCTTCATCACAAAATCAGGGATATACTTCACGACAGGGTCGTCAAGGTTGATCTTTCCTTCGTCCACAAGCAGGAGTACAGAGACAACGACAAACATTTTGCTTGTTGAACCAATGTTGAACCGTGTGGATCTGTCTACGCTCCTGCCGGCCGTTCTGTCTGCAGCTCCGAACCCCTCGGAATACACTATTTTCCCTCCATCCATAACTGCCACTGTGGCAGAACTGCCCTGCCCTGACGTTATGACTTTCCAGACGGCTTCGCGCGCTGCCTCTTTTGTCTTTTGATAAGATGCGGAAGAAGCGACTGCATGAGGCACGGAGATAAAGAAGAAAAGGGAAATTAATATTATTCGGGCAATAATTTTATTGATCTTGACCATCGTTATCCTCTCCCCGGAAAAATATGGATGATATTACAATAAGATTAGTTTTATCATTTTTATTGCAGATTCTCTTTTAATTTATACATCTATTTTTCGAATAGGCAAGCATTAATTTGCATAATTAAACATTTTTATCCTGAAAATTTATCACTTCATTCGCCTTTTTCTTCACTGGTTTGATATGATAATCTATGAGACTGAATATCTATTTATACATTTCAGATCGATAGTTTTTGAGCTTATCCATTGACGACCACAGGAGGGATGTTTTGTGTTGGAGATCAAACAATTTTTAATTGTTTTAGCAGCTGCTCTCATAAGTTTTGCCGTTTTATTCCCTACGGCTGCCTCGGCATGCACCTCTATCTGCCTAATAGCTGATGATGGGACTGCCGTCTGCGGAAGAACGATGGAATGGGGTACTTTCGACTTGAATTCCCGGGTCGCGATAGTCCCTCGCGGGCATGAATTTTCTTCAGAAACGCCTGACAGCAAAAAGGGACTCACTTGGAAGACCCGTTACGGTGCCGTTGCACTGGATATGATAGGAAAGGATTATTTTGCCGATGGCCTGAACGAAAAGGGGCTTGCAGTAAACTTCCTCTATCTCCCGAGAATTTCAGAGTATCAGCCCTATGACCCAGCAAAAGCAGATATATCCATGGGACCTGCGTTTATGGCCACATATGTACTAACTCAGTTTGCATCAGTTGATGAGGTCAGAAAAGGAATGGACAAGGTCCGTGTCGTTGCTATCCCGGAGCCTGCTTTGGGTGGTGCTCCGGCGCCCATGCATCTCATGGTAACTGATAAGAATGGAAAGGTCATCGTGATCGAATATCTTGACGGGAAATTGAAGATAAGCGACAACCCTGTCAAGGTTCTTACAAATGCTCCCAGTTTCGACTGGCACCTGACCAACCTCAGTAACTATGTCAATCTTTCGGCAATGCCTTATCCGCCCAAAAAGATAGGAGACCTCACCATCGAACCTTCGGGGGGAGGAAGCGGTCTTCTTGGGATGCCCGGAGACATCACTCCCCCGTCACGTTTCGTAAGGGCGGTAGCCCAGACAATGCTTGCACGAAAGACCCCTGACGGACCAGAGACAGTATATGAGATATTCCGCATAATGGACAACTTCAACCATCCGCTCTCTACAGGAGAAGGTACTGTAACTGAACTTCAGCGCCAGGACGGGATGCGCAGCTCCACTATCTGGACAAGCGCTATAGACACAGGAAACCTCGTCTACTACTATCACACTCAGCACAACAGAAAGGTAAGGATGATAGACCTGAAAAGGATAGACTTTTCGCCGTCACAATCAGGAATAAGGCACCTGCAGCTTGATCGCGTAAAAAAACAGGAGATAGAGGACATAACTCCATAAAATGAGGCCGAAATAAAACCATATTCCACAATATCAGTGAAACGGGGTAAGGAATTACATGTCAACATCAGAGGAATTCATGGTCTATCTTTCTGACCAGCTAAGAGATGCCGGCATCATAACTTACAGGAAAATGTTCGGCGAATATGCTATTTACTGCGATTCCAAAGTTATTGGACTAGTCTGTGATGGGCAGTTTTTCCTTAAAAAAACAGATGCCGGACGTAGGCTTCTTAATGAAGTATGCGAGGCTCCTGCGTATAATGGTGCAAAACCCTCATTTCTGATAACATCCACTGACGACAGGGAGTATCTGACAAAACTTGTCAGAGCGACCTGCAATGAATTGCCTTATCCCAAACAAAAAAAGAAAAAGGAGCGATCAGGATGAAAGTAATTGCCCTGAACGGAAGCCCGAGAAAAGAGGGAAACACTGCTTACGCCATTAAGCTCATGGCAGAAGAGCTGAAAAAAGGGGGTATAGAAACCGAGATAATAGAGGTAGGTCATTTAGCAATTCATGGCTGCACAGGATGCGGCTATTGCACAAGTTCAGAAAAGAACGAATGTGTTTTTAAAGATGATCCTGTCAACGAAACGGCTGCGAAGATACGCGAGGCCGACGGACTGATCCTGGCCTCCCCCACTTATTACGCCGGGATAGCCGGTACGATGAAATCATTCCTGGACAGGCTGTTCTATTCAAGTTCCAGACATTTCAAATACAAGGTTGCGACCGCGGTAACAGCCGTAAGGCGTACCGGAGGAATAGACACGCTGCACCAGCTCAATAACTATCTGAGCCTTGCACAGACCGTAACCCCGCCTTCCCAATACTGGACTGTAGTATACGGAAGATCCGATGGAGAGATGACGCAGGATCTGGAAGGCGTGCAGACCATCCGGAAAAATGCAGGGGCTATGGCATGGCTGATAAGGGTCATCAATGAGGGCAAAAAGACCATTCCTCTGCCTGCTGAGGAAAAGCGAGTCTTTACAAATTTCATCCGCTAGTCTTGTCATCCTAACTGCAGAATGGACAGAGATAAAATGAAGAATAACTATTATGCGCAAAGTCTAAACGCCAAAATGCTATGGCAGGTCTATGACACTGCGATACCAAGGATATCCCGGTACCTTGAACAAGAGATAGCCTTTGTACGTGACAGGCTAAAAAAAAATGACGACGTGCTTGAGCTGGCGGCCGGATACGGCAGGATCATGAAGGAGCTCGCTCCTTTTGTAGGCAGTATTACCGGTATAGAGATATCCGGCAACAACGTAAGTTTTGGGGAGGAATATCTTAGTGGCATCCCAAATACAGAGTTACTGACACTGGATGTCCACGATATTGACTACTGCAACCGTTTCGACGCTGTGCTATGCCTGCAGAACGGTCTTTCCGCGATCAGGGCAGATGTCCCCGAAGCCTTTGCAGCAAAAGTAATAAAAGCTCTGAAAAAAGGCGGCAAAGCCTATTTCAGCACTTATCACCCAAAATTCTGGGAGCAAAGAGTCGCGTGGTTTCAGGAACAGTCAAGGAAAGGGCTGATCGGAGAGCTTGATATGGAGAAGACAAAAAATGGAGTTATCATTTGCAAAGACGGTTTCCGTGCCACCACACACTCGATAACTGACCTTGAAAAGATCGGACGCTCTACGAACTGTCACTGGCAGATATTTGAAGTGGACGATTCAAGCATATTCCTTGTCATTGAGAAATAGAGATGAAAATAGACATGAAAAATGGCTTCGATCAGAGTCGGAGCCATTTTTCATGTCTAACTATATCTTTAGATTGTTTCAGTGGTTACTTTCTTTCAGAAACTGCTTTTTTTGATCCATTTCTTAGAAAGACCTTTGTATCCGGAAACTTCGACCTGCATTATTGTAAGATCCCTGTCGCCCTTTTCCGGATCCATCTTCCACATTGGAAAGAGAAGGTCACAGACTATGTCACGCGGAACCACTTCAACCCCTCCGAGGTTCCGCTTTTCTTCGTCAAATAGTCCCATCTCGCGAAGAAGACGCATCTGTGCCACATGTCCCGGCCATCTCATCGTTCGTTCCTCCATGTTTTTTGCATTTATGTTTTTTATCAGGGAACGGAGGCCGTCAGTGATGAATGTCTCTAGGAATCTCTTATCGATGAAAGCGTGTTTTCGTTAAGATCAACTACAGTTACATCGAAACTCCTGCCCATGTCAGCGGCAATAATACTGCCTACCAGTCCTGCTCCTATCTGAACTGCTTTCATAAGAACACCTCCGCCTGCAGAATATTAACTTTATTTAAGGCTGAATCAGCACCGTAAGTCCCCTGTCATGATCTGCTGTAGTTCCATACGTTTGAATCTTTGAGTGGCTGGGGGTTTCCGGTTATTACTATCCTGTCGTCTTTAAAATCTATTTTTGATATCCTTACAGGAAAAGGGATCCTCTCCCTTTCTATAAGCGGGTTTATTCTTTGAAGAAGCTGTGAAGTCAAGTATTCAGGCTGTTTGACTCCCGCAACGAAGAGCGTGGTGTCTGTTAGACAAAGGCCCTTCTCGTTAAAGGAGAGTTTGGAAAGGACCTCCATCCTTATGTTGAATGTAAAAAGGAATGTTGCAACGTACGATCCTGAGACACGTATGCCGTTCTTTGAAAAGTCGCATTCAAGGTTTTTGAATCCCTTAATGTCTTCCATCTCTTTACTCGTGTACTCGCTAAAATCTTTTTCAAGGAGCACGACTTCCCCCCTTGAGTAATGGATCAGGTCTGCAAGCTTGTACTTATGATTTTCATCATTTTCATTAATTTCGTTTGGAGGCTCTTTCATCATTGCATAGAGAGAAACGCTCTCTATCCTTACACCTTTGATAACTATCCCCGTCGCCTTGGCATAAAGGAAGCTCCCTCCCCCTGTCGCCTGGACTGTAAGTTTTTCAGGGTCGAACTCTTTTACCAGAAGCTTCCCAACCTTTTCTTCTATACGTTCCTGTGCACCTGAAATTGATGGAAAAATGAACAATGCTGCAATGACGAACAAAAAAACAAAAAGGTAGGTTGAACGAGCTTTTAAATGGTCAGCAGAAACGTGCATTATCTCTATCAATCCTCTCTGCAGTTGGCATCTTCGAACATTCTACCACCCAGGAAATACTTTAAATTGGTATTATGAGCAAGAGCCATCTCGTAATATTCCATATTTTATTACTCTGGAGATTCTACATAAAAGTCCATCCATATGTATATTCTACTCTGAAAATCATCCGTTTTATTATTGCTCGTTCAAGTTTTTATGTTTCGATTTTAACATTTGCACTGCCCCTTGTTTTAAAGGAATCAAATGATAAAGTTAATTCACCGATGTAAAGAGGTGTCGTGTGAGGTAAAATATTACATATGCAAAGGTCACGAAATGGAGGGCAGCACTATGAACAAGTTCAAAGCACGATTTATTAAGAGTTTTATTTTTACGCTGGCTTCACTCGTCATCCTTGGGGTCCCATTACCATCATATTCTGAGGTCCTACAGAGCAGATCATTGCCTGGCATGTATATTTCAGGCCAGGAAAGGCTGATAGTAAGAGAGAACAATGGAATACTTGAGGTCCTCTGCGATACTGAGAAGGAAGAGGAAAAAATGTTTAGTACATATACAAGTTTTCCGCTCATACAAGCAGTGGGAAATAAGTACTTGTTATTGAACCACAGTCCGATGAAAAATGAACGGCTGAAAGCCGAGTTCACCATAAATGCAGGCGGCAACGGATCTTCTCTGATTATCGCCGGGAAAAAATTCCACAGAAAATTTTTCGACGTTGAAAGGGGCGTGACATTCAAGATCAAGCCCCTCATGGGAGAAGAGGCGCTTAGCAAACGCGCATTGGCTGCCGAGCCTCCTGCTGAGCCCGGAGAATTTTTAAAACCGGACCTCATAGAGCTGATAAGCCTGGACCCTACAATAAAAACAGATATCCGTTACGCAACAGAGAATAACTTCATGGGTATCCGCCTCTATGATCAGCCGCGCGCTTTTCTTCAAAGAGAAGCTGCATCTGCCCTGGTAACGGCAAACAGCAATCTTTCTAAATATGGTTACGGACTGATCGTCTACGACGCTTACAGACCTTGGTACGTGACAAAGATGTTTTATGATGCCACACCTGACCACCAAAAGGATTTCGTTGCAAACCCGTCACAGGGGTCAAGACACAACCGTGGAGGCGCTGTGGACGTTGGACTCTACGAACTCAAAACAGGCAAAGCGATCGATATGGGAAGCGGATACGATGAGTTTTCAATTCGAGCCCACCCTGATTATCCTGGAGGAACCTCTGAGCAACGAGAACTGCGGAACAAGCTTCGTGTCATAATGGAGGGAGAGGGTTTTAAGGTCTTTCACAACGAATGGTGGCATTTCGACTATCGGAAGTGGAAGAAATATCCGATCATGAATCTCAGGTTCGAAGAGATATGAATTATTTTCGGTTCATAATTGCACTAAGGAGGTATGAGCATGCAAAGGGGCACCCCAAAGGGGATGCCTCTTTAGTTAATAATTTAGGATCAAAAACATATATTTCTTTCGTTTATGATCAGTCTTCTATTCCGGCGTACTCTTTGGCTTTTTCCAAAGCCTTGAGCAGCTGCTTTTCATACTTGGCCGGCACATCAAAACTTTTGAGCTTTTCCATATTGAAGATCTGAGCCTGATCCATGCTGCCGGCGGAAAATCTGCCTCCGCCTCCGCCGCCTTTTGACCTTTTGCGGACTTTTTCAAGCTCGGAATTCAGAGCCCTCAATACCTCTTTTGCCATAGTTCTTGAAGGGTGCTTCGAGTCTTTGCACAGTTCTCTTATCTCTTCGTTGATCCTTTTTGCTTCATCGTACAGCATAATATATTCTCCTGTTCTCAACAGGGAAAAGCCAGTTGTTTTTGCCTTCTGCCTAAACCCCTTATCGTTCCGGCTTAATTATTCATACAAATCTATTATAAACTTCCTTGGCGTAAAAATGCAGTACCGTCTTTTTAGGATACCATATTTCTCTTCCTTTTTCATTTTTATCGGACAATATCTGAAAATTCAGGGTAAAAAAAGATGAGAGATCTATTATAAGACCTCCCATCCTTATACGTTCCTGTCCGCTTTTTTATTCTATAAAAATGAATGGGCAACCAGCGTGCCTTAATTTTTAAAGCTGGATCTCAAATCTTTTCTCTGCTCCGTTTCTGGAGATCGATAATGTTATCAATGACCTTGACTGGTGTCTGTTTGAAATGTAGTCACTGAACCAAGCAGGTTCAAAGTTCCTTGTTTCATATACATCCACCTTCAGCAATACATCTCCCGGTCTTATGCCGGCATAGTATGCCGCAGTCCCCTTGCCGACTTCCCTGATGATCATATGTCCGGAAGGACTTCGCATCGTTCTTTCAAGCTCAAACCCGGCATGTTGCAGGGTACCTCCCTGATCAGATACGATCATCGCGGCAGAAGTATAGCTTGGGACTACAGGTACCTGACGGACTCCCTCAGAAGGAGCCGGTATTGCCTTGCCTGCGGGCCCTGAATAATAAGCGCTCTCCTCCGCTGAAAGTGAATATTCCGGAACTGATATACGGACATATACCTTTCTGTTTTCAGGAAGGAAAGTATAAGAGATCTGACTGCCGTCATAGAAACCCGTGACTTTTAATACCTGCAGTCCACTCCTTTTGTCAATGTTTGTCCTCTTTCCTTCTCCATCCCAGGTTTTCGCAATAAGTGCAGCAGCCTGTTCTGGACCGAGTTCAGAGGCCATTTTAGTTGCCCTGCCTACCTCTGTTTTTGCATTTTCACTTATTCTTCTCTTAATGTCGCTTATCTGTCTTTCACGCTCATAACTGTTGGAATTTGAGTAATCATTTCTGACGGGACCGGAGTAAGGTACATTCGCAGAAGGTGAATACTGCGGTGCCCTGTTCATGTTTGATATCATTGTGCCGATGAGCAAGCCTGCTCCAAGGCTGATCCACATATCATTGTTGTTATAGTACCTGTAGCTCCTGTATCGGGGATAGTTATAATATCCCGGGCGGTAGTATGGACGGAATATTGGTCTTAACGGAGGTCCGGGGTGATGCCCTGGCCTGTGTCCGGAATAAGGTGCCGCCTGTGCCGCAGGTACAGCAAACAGACATACCATTACTGCGATAGAAATCATTCTTGACTTCATCTTCAATACACCCCTTTGCAACAAAACCATTAGATGGCATAAACGAGCGAAATCAATATGCCAATTTTCAACTGTATATTATTTTACTTCTATATTTTATGACAGAAATGTGTGAATTTTGTGAGGATTTGATGTTAACACTTCGAAAAAATAAAAACGCATATTTAATGCAAAAAAACCCTTTGCAGTTTCTCTTTTTTTATAGATCATTTAGGATCCTTTAAACAAGATAAGCTTTGGCGCACTATTCACAGGCTCCTTTTTGTAATATAATTTAACGGTTTCTTCAATATATCACCATCCTGCAAACAACTTGGGTGATTTTATTTATGTTTAAAAAGACGGTCGGATCTATGCGCCTGAACAACAGTGCTTTTAATAAATATTTTTTGGCGGCTTCATTGGTATTTTTTATTTTTGCAGCTAACCACATCTACAGCACCTGGAAAGAATACATGTCCAGGGAGTTGTCTTATGCCGTAATACTGGCGAAATCAACAGGAGCTTTTATATCTCAGGACCAGATCTCTTCCCTATATCAAACAAACGACCTTGAACATAATGACCTGTACATATTTTTAAAAAAGAGCTTACAAAAGCTGGAGGACTCTGTTCCCCAAGTTTCATCCGCATACCTTCTTACAAAAAAAGACGGTAAGTTACACTATCTTGTTGATTCTGGAAACAGAGAAGAGATGAACAACGCTGCGGATACAACTATCTTCCCTGATGAAAAAGAAGATCACATTCTGCAGTTCTTTAAAGGAGAGACTCCCTCTCCCGCTGCTTCTGTCCACAATGACGGGGAAATAACCAGCGTATATGCCCCTTTACTGGATGACATAGAAGGTGATGCCGCAGCCGTTATTGGCATAGATTATTACACTAAAGATCTCAGGGCAGAGGCAATGAAGAGGGTCTTAAGTTCAACTATGACTGTCCTGGTACTCTTTATACTCCTTCTCGCTGGTTACATGATCACCATCAAAAATGTCTGTATACAGTCTATCGATGAAAAACTGCAGGAAAGTGAGTACCTTCTGAAAAATGTCTTCCGGAGGATACCGGTTGGTATAGCAGCCGGAAACAGATTCGGAAATTTCTCTGAGATAAACCCAACCTTTGAGAAGATAATCGGATGGTCAAAGGAGCAACTTAAGGGCTGTGACTGGAAAAAAATAACACATCCGGATGACCTTCCGCTGAATATCGAAAAATACGAAAAGTTCACAAAAGGAGAGCTCAACGAATACTCTATTGAGAAAAGAGTTATGAGATCTGACGGCTCATACTCCTGGATCAGCTTAGAAGTAGCAGCACTTGCCGAAGCCGGGGAAGATGACCGGCTGCACATGTGGATCATCCAGGACATAAATGAAAGAACGATAGCAAAAGAGGCCCTGGAAGAAAGCGAACGGAGCAAATCTGTGCTTCTTTCAAACCTGCCCGGAATGGCTTACAGATGCCTTTATGACAGAAAGTGGACTCTGCTTTTCGTTTCAGAAGGATGCTTTGAACTGACAGGATACAGACCGGAAAACCTGGTAAACAGCAAAGACCTATCCTTCAACGACCTTATCAAGGAAGAGTATAGGGAGATGCTCTGGCTTGAATGGGGAAGGATCCTCGCACAGCACAGCACCTTCAGGAGCGAATACTTCATTACGACTGCCTCAGGAGAGAGCAAATGGGTCCTTGAAACAGGACAGGGCGTTTATGGCCGCGATGGAAGCGTAGAAGCAATAGAAGGGATAATCATTGACATATCAAACCTCAAGAAAAAAGAGGAAGAGATCCTTTACATAAATGATCACGATCATCTTACTGATCTGTATAACAGACAATACTTTGAGAAAAAACTATCGGAAATGAACAAAAAAGAAAACCTCCCTCTCTCGATACTTGTGGCGGACATAAACGGCCTCCACCTTATCAATGAGGTTTTCGGACAGCATGAGGGCGATCTGGTAATAACAAAATCAGCAAGGATCATCCGGAGCTGCAGCAGTGAAAGGGATATCACCGCCAGAATAGGCGGAGATGAATTTGGGATAATAATGCCGCAGACCGGCAACGCTGAAGCTCACGAACAGCTCGACAAAATTAAAGAGGCATGTGTCAGATACAATGAGAACAACAAATCTAAATCGCCGGAAATAAATATATCTATGGGTTACTCCACAATAGAGGAAGAGCTCGAACTCGTCGAAGATGCTTTGAAGACTGCAAATGAATATATGAGAAACAGAAAACTGTTCTCACAGCAGAGCTCTTACAGCGACATAATCTCATCCATCATGACAACAGTTTACGAAAAATCACAGGAGACTGAAAAGCACGCAAAGCGACTTGCAGAACTCTCCACAAGGGCCGGCAGGATGCTCAACCTCATGGAGAAGGACCTTGGAGAGCTCGAGCTTTTGGGAATGCTCCACGATATTGGCAAGATCGGAATTGATGATAAGATCCTGAACAAACCCGGAAAGCTGACGGAAGAAGAATGGGTCGTTATGAAAAAACATCCTGAAATTGGCTTCCGCATTGCAAGGGCTTCACATAAGCTGTCCAGAATTGCCGATTACATCCTTTCGCATCACGAAAGATGGGACGGATTGGGATATCCGAGAGGGCTAAAGGGCGATGATATACCTCTCCTCTCCAGGATACTTTCTGTCGCTGACGCTTACGACGCGATGACTGAAGACAGGGTATACCGCAAAGCAATGTCCAAAGAAGAGGCCATAGAAGAAATTAAGCGAAACGCCGGGTACCAGTTCGATCCAGTGATCGCAAATATATTTATTGAAAGTGTTATCTGTGAGGAAGCCTGCTGATCCCCGGAAAAATACAAAAAATGTCATGCTTCCTTCTTTCTGAAAAACATTGAAGACGCTACAGCCCCCATCACAATAACAGATCCTTCCAACTCGTAAGCTGACGGCATCTGATCAAGCAGCAGACATGCCAGTATCAGTGCAAAAACTATTTCCAGTGTGTGCATATCAGGCTTGCAGTTGACGGAGGAATATATTTCAAATGAGTAATATGGAGGTGCGAATATGGATTATCCGGCCTTGGTATTGAAACATAAAAGAAATTTCAGCATACCATCTTTCAGATCTCTCTTTCTTGGGATCTAATTTTTTTATATCAAAATGCCACTTATACTTGATACAACAAGATCAATTTATTTTACACAGGTTATTAACTCAACTTTCCCACCTCTTGCTATTAGTGGATTCAAAACCTCAGTTTTTCGTCTTTTCTGACAGAATAAAGATGTGTTGAGCCTGATCATTCTCTGCTTGAGAGATAATATTCAAAGCCCCCGGCGTTGCCTTATCCGTTGCCTTTTCAAAAAAATGTTGACTACAGCCAAAAATATTACGGGCTTCTCGATTTGGTGGCAATGCGAAGCATCAGGAATAACAGCCATCCCTCCGAGAGCTTTTACAAGTTCTGGCGGCCACCGAACCAGCCTGCAGAAAGTACCCAAAAATAATCAAAATGATTTTCCAAAAACATATACAAGAGTTCCGTGCTTATGAGATAATTTGAACAGTTAAATTATCTTATTCAGAGGAGGATAGGACATGAAAAGAAAATATGTTCTTTTTGCGCTTTTGTCCATTTTAATTGTATTTTTATGCACCCCTGCCTTGGCTGCCGGCGATAAGTTCGTCAGGGCTTACAGGGACAGTAATTATGACATGTATGTTAATCGGGTCAACATTATCCGGAACCAGGGAGTTGTCTCATTCTGGGTCAAAAGCGTCTATTCCGATCAGGGAAAAGCTCTCGTCAGGAAAGAGCTTCCCAAGAAACACCTGAAAGCGCCTATACAATATGGGCTGGATTACTTTGTCTTCGACACAAAAAAGGGGAAATACAACATAAAACTTGCCTCTGTATATGCAAACGAAAAGGAGATCTACCGCGAAGGCAGCAAAAAATGGCTGCCTGTAAAAGACGGCTCGGTCGCTGCAGCTCTTATAAACCAGGTAAACAGCTTCCTAGCTGAAAAGAATAATTAGAGAAGGTGAGGTGGACCTAAATGAGGATCAAATACAAAGGTATTTTATTTTTATGCGTTCTTTTTATTGCAGTGATGTCATTGTCACTTCCTGTCGAGGCCGCCCTTTCCTCCAAATATGAATCTCCCGCAGCTGCGACTGAGGGGGCTTCATCTGTGAAGCCTGCTGCTCCGGCACCGGCTGCCGCAACCGCTCAGGCAAAACCGGCTCCGGCAGCTAAAACAGCACCGGCTGCCACTGTAAAAAAAGAACCCGTTAAGCTTCCTCCTAATGTCAATGCCTCGCCTTCGGGGCAGGCGACAGTCATAGAAAGGAAAGACCTGAAAGCAAAACAGCTGGAACTTATAAAAAAAGAACATGCGGTATATTGCAAGGCATTTATTGACGCTGAAATGGGTCTGCGTTACTTCTACAAAACACAGTATGACGCGAAATACAGGGGCGCAAAGGCACCCACGGCCGATGAACTGAAAGCGATGCGCTTTGAGCTGAGCCTGCTTATGAAAGACCTCGGCTCAAGTGCAAAAAGATATGCCAGCAATATCAGGATGGCAAAGATGGCAATGCTTGAAATGGAAGAAGAAGAAAGATCCGCCTTCGCGAAGATACTCGGTCAGATAATAGGCACACCTGCTTATGCCGTGGATGCAGGATCTCTCAGCGGTGTTGAGGCCGGTCTGAACAGTATTGCGAACTCAACCGCAGACGTCGGTCTTTCCACTGAAGCGGAATATGCGACGGCAGAAGCCAACACCGCAAAAGCCGGAGAGATCATAGCCTCTGCAACTTCATTGGCAACGACGACCGTGCTTGCGGGAGCAACGATCATTGGAGGAGCGGCGGTAACAATGGGAGCAGCAACTACCGGTGCAGCTGTAATCGGCGGCATAGTACTTGTCGGAGGTATCGTCGGAGGCGGCCTTGAAACAGTCGACGCTGCAATAGGGTTCGTTGATTCCTTGACGGAAAAGGAGACCGACACCTCGGATCTCAAAAAAATATCTACAACAATCAATATTATCAACGTTGGAGCCGGAGCAAAGAAGAGTGAATGGGTGAGAGTCGCCGTCGATGCTGCCGATGCTACCAAAGAAAAGTGGATACCGGAAATATTTGATGCAACGGAGAAGAGCGATTGTCCCGGAAAGGACGGCGTCAACAAAGTCAAGAACGCCAAAAAGAACGCCTCTTCAGGCGGAAGCGGCGGTGGCGGCGGGGGCGGTGGCTGATAGGATCCATGCCAAGGCTCGGTGAGCCTTATTAGAAATCGAGTAGGAGGTTGCCCATTATTTGAGCAACCGTCCTCTCACACCACCGTACGTACCGTTCGGTATACGGCGGTTCGGTAACTTAAGCGCATTGCCTCGTATCTTCTGGATATGTCGTCATAT
>JBFXIQ010000023.1:0-21040 GCA_050175815.1 Synergistaceae bacterium | reverse complement strand
GACATCAGGCTTATTCCCGCACTTGAAAGGACTTTAGCTATTGGACTCATTATGCCCCAGCAGACAGCGGCGATAAGCGTCATAACAACTCCGTGCCAATATTTATTCATTTTTTTGACCTGCCTTGCTGATAACAATCAGTTCGCGGTCCCGTCTCGATGTCCGGGACACGGCGCCTAGTTTTAAAACATTTATTGCTCCATCTCTACAACTGTACCGATGTTATGTGCTTCAGCCCGTTCCAGCGCTACTTTGGCAGTTATCAGATCCTGCAGCGCCATTCCTGTGGCGTCAAACATCGTTATCTCATCAGCTGAAGTCCTTCCGGGTTTAGTGCCGTTAAGCACCTCTCCGATCTCTGTGATGCATTCGGGCATTATCAGTCCCATTGATACAGCGTACTGACACTCTCCCTTGTGTGCCACCTGTGACCTTGAATCTCCGAAAACTTTTACCGTTGCTGTTATTTCCGGATCTATCTCCTGTTTGCCGGGCATGTCAGCTCCTATCGTATTTATGTGACAGCCCTTCTTGAGCCAGCCGCTTTTGATGAACCCCTTTTTTGAGGGCGTGCACGTAACAACTATGTCAGCTTTTTTAACATACTCTTCAAGAGATGCAAATGATCTGGCGGTTATTTGTATTCCCGGATAGCAAGGGGCGATCTCTTCTGCCATTTTTTCAGCTGCCGGATCCAGGACATCGAAAACATCGACTCTTTTCAGCTTCGGCATTACCTTTGAAAGACCCATGATCTGAGCTCTCCCCTGAGTTCCTGAACCTACCACAACGGCGTTTTCAGATCCGGGCCGCGCAAGCGCTTCAGCTCCTATTGCTCCTGCTGCTCCGGTCCTCAAAAATGTGACGGGAGTTCCCTCAAGTATACCCAGCGGCTGCTGACGCTCGATATCCATGACCACTATAAGTCCGGCAAGAGCCGGAACTCCCAGGATCGTGGGATTGTCTCTGTTCCAGCCCAGGATCTTAAGTCCATATATCCCCGCTCCATCCATGTATGCGGATTTGATATCCATATTTGTCCTTCCGGGGTCAAATTCATGTGTTATTATCGGGAAGAGCCCGGCCCTTCCGGAAGAAAACAGCTTGTATGCCTCTTTTACTCCGGGAATTACGTCATCCATCGTGACCAATGCGCTAAACTGCTTTGAATCCAGTATCCTAAGTCTGTACATCAGTCTCTCCTATCTTCCGCACTTTAGTGCGGAAAGGAATTTTTCTTCTCCGATATTGCCTCCTGAAACTACGATCCCGACCTTTTGGCCTTTCAGGTCGATGCTCCCTGCAAGAGCCGCCGCCGCCGCTATTGCACCTGCTCCCTCTACCAGCTGGTGGTGTTTTTCAAACATAAAGCGGATGCCTTTTGCTATATCCTCTTCAGAGACGGCAATAAGTCCCTCCAGTTTATTAAGTACAAAATCCAGATGGTTCTGGCATGCTCCTCCTCCAAGGGCATCTGCAAGGCTTACTTCCTCGTCGACAAGTTCGACCATACCTTTTTTGACAGCTTCAGGCCAGGCAGGGTTGGCTTTTGCGTGAACTCCCCAAACTTTTATCGCCGGTCTCAGTGCTTTTGCAGCGGTTGCTACTCCGCGGATCAATCCGGCTCCGCTTATCTGACAGAGGATGATGTCAAGCTCGGGCTCATCCTGCAGCATCTCAAGGCCGACCGTTCCCTGTCCGGCTGATACATAGGGGTCGTCAAAAGCAGAGATGAAGACCAGATTTTCTTTTTCAGCCATCTTCATGCTCTCTATCTCTGCCTCGTCATAATATGTTCCTATCACGCGGAGCTCGACAAACTCGCCGCCCTTTTCAAGAATGGATTCACGTTTTACCTGGGGGCACTGGCCCGGCACACATATAACTGACCTTACCTTAAGGTCCCTGGCTGCAATTGCTATTCCCTGTGCATGGTTTCCGCTTGAGCAGGTGATAACTCCCTTTTGCCGTTCTTCTGCGGTCATTGCAAACATCCTGTTGAAGGCACCCCTCGGTTTGAAAGAACCGGCGATCTGCTGGTTCTCCAGTTTGAGCCAGACCTTTCCTCCTGTTATTTTGCTGAGTGCCGGAGAAAACTCTAGAGGTGTATGCCTCGTCCTGTTTTTAAGAAATCTTGCTGCAAGAAGGATGTCTGTGATCGTTACTTCGTATGGCATTATTGAACACTACCCTTCATAAATTTTAGTGACGTAAGGTGATGTCGACGAAGAGAGCATCCCGGGATAGTCCGTCCGGAAACGAAGTATCTCCCCGACCTTATGTGCAACAGGGCAATCTTCAATGTCTACCAGGAGGTGGTCACTTGAAGCTGTTATTATTTTGACCCCTTCATCCAAAGGCGTCAGTCCGCCTATATTCACATCCTGCCTCCCTATCGCCAGTATCCCGCGGAGCCTTTCTCCCCTGTCCTCGAAATGGGGAACGTTGCCAAAAGCATCCCTTCCGACCTCGCCTATGGGCTTTGTCGGTTTCCTGCGGACTTCTACCAGTTCGGCTTCAAGTTCCATTGTGTCCTGGCGCAGCCAGGGTACTATCACTCCCGAAGATTTATCCGAACCAAGCAGGTACCCTTCGCCTATCCTGAGGTTATTTATCCTCGCAGGGAAAAGACCGTCATCTAACGCGATAAGTGAACGTGTCGTAGCTCCTCCCGAATAGATATCGAGCTTTCTGCCAATTACGGATTCGATTTTTTCGCCGAAGGACAAAAATCTTTGCATGCTTTCTTTTGAAGGTAGGACTCCGCTGGCACAGCCGTAATTGACTCCGATCCCGCTTATTCTAAGGGCGGGGCTCAGTTTTTTGAGGCCCTCAGCAACGGCCTCAGCCTCATCCGGCCAGAAACCTTCCCTCAGGTCCCCCATGTCTGCCATCAGAAGGACAGAATGTTCTTTCTTTTTTGCTTCGCATACTTTTGACATCATTTCCAGCGTCCCAATATCTGAAACCAGGGAATAATCTGCAAGACTGATTACATCTTCGATCTCAGAACGCATTGGTATCCTTATCAGAGCGAAAGGAGTTTTTATGCCATCCTCCTTCATCCTTCTGATATTCTTTATCCTGCTGTCTGCCAATGCAGATACCTTAGTGCCGGAAAGCCGTCTGGCCAGTTCCAGGGGAGCGGATAATCCTTTTGTGACTGCCCAGACCGATATTCCATGTTCTGCACACCTTGAAACGATCTTGTTCATGTTGCTTTCCATAACATCCAGATGAACTCTAAGTACTGGGTATGACATTTTTATCACTCCTTTTCGATGTAATACAAATACTGATATTATATCAAGCCTAATGAATCCCTTATAGTGATGAGGTCTTCTATTACTCCATATGCGGTATCCAGAAGATCAGGGCAGTCCTGCACAATGATGTTGGGGTGCATCATGTCTGACTCGATCCGGACCGCTGAACCATAATGGGAAATGAGACAGAAGACATCATCCCTGCTTACCTCCTCGACCCTTACGCTTGCATGGACATTATTCCCATCTTTCCAGCCTCTGCAGAGGAGTTTGAGCCTCATACCCCTTTTGACAGCATCCTGCGCCATATCAGGGGTCACTTCCCTTATTCCATCTCTCTCCACGTCGAGAGGTGTTATATTCCCACCCATCAGGACATTCGCAAGAGCGGCTGCTTTGGCTGAGGGATCCCATCCGTCAACGTCCATTGAAGGATCTGCCTCCGCGATCCCGGCTTCCTGCGCCATTTTTATGCCTTCTTCAAGAGACCCCCCTTTTTCCATGTGGGAGAGTATAAAATTAGTCGTCCCGTTCAGTATCCCAGAAAATCCATTTATAGTCGCGCCCTTCATGCAGCGGCTGCAGAAATTGAAGAGAGGTGCTCCGTCCATCACTGCGGATTCAAATAGATAGAGCGCTCCATTTTTTTCAGCAAGTTCTTTGAGTTCTCTATAGCGAAAACTGACCGGGCCTTTATTAGCAGATGCTACAGATTTTCCCCTTTCCAGGGCGGTTTTTATGTGAGAAGCGGCCGGTTCGCCCCTATCCTCAATGGAGAGGGCTGAAAGCTCAACAAGAACGTCGTAATCAAGTGTTTTCGCAGCTTCCAGCGGAGTAAGTAAGGAAAGTTCCCTCTCATCTGCAGTAAGTCTGTTGTTCAGTTTGAGTTCATCCAAAACTTTTTTAAGGTCTATTCCATCTTTTTTCTCCAATCCACCGTGGCGGCCTGTAAAGATCCCGACAACTCGGGACTCCAGATCAAGAGCCGGATATAGATCACGTTGAATAAATATTCGGGACATCTCTTTTGCCACATTGCCGAAACCGATAAAAAGTATTCTCATTTATTGCCCTCATCCCTTTAAAAGTATTACACATTCGATTATAGTTACTGTAATATTGGTGTCAATTTGCAATAAAGAAAAGATGCAGACTCATACACTTCAAGGATCACATGATCCTTAAAATATTACATTCCGAGGAGGATTTATATTGAACAAACTTCCTATCGACCCAAACATTACTGATGTTGCCAAAGCTTACCGATTTCTTAAAAACCGTGTGAGACACACTCCTACCGAGTATTCTTTCCCGCTGAGCGAAATATGCGGCAGCCCTGTGTACATGAAATGGGAAAACCAGCAGCTTTGCGGCTCATTTAAATTAAGGGGAGCACTTTATAAGATGAATTCACTCTCCCTTGAAGAACGGACAAAAGGCGTTGTGACCTGCTCAAGCGGAAACCATGGTCAGGGCGTTGCGCTTGCAGCTAAGGAACTCGGCATCAAGACACTGATCTTTGTCCCCAACGTATGTCCCGAAACTAAGAAAGCTGCCATAAAACGAAGGGGCGGAGAATCTGTAGATCTTGTTGTTACAAGCGGAGATTATGACTTTGCGGAACATTCAGCCCACGAACATGCTGAAAAAAACGGGATGACCTATGTCTCTTCTTTTGAAGATGCTGCGGTGATCTCCGGACAGGGAACTGCGGGTTTTGAAATGTTTACCGATGAACCGGACATAGAGCTTCTGATCATTCCCGCGGGGGGCGGAGGCCTCATGAACGGGATCGCGATAGCGGCAAAAGCCCTTAACCCTGATGTTGAAATATGGGGAGTGCAGTCTGTCGCGTCTAATCCATGGGTAGTCTCATGGGCTGACGGCATCGTCAGGGAGGTCACATACCTTGAGACTCTGGCTGACGGACTTGCAGGCTACATACCCCAGAGCCTGCTCTCACTCGCAAAGAAACGCGTGGCAGGCATCCTTGAGATCACGGAGGAAGACATCGCCAAAGCGATTGCCTTCCTGCACAGAGAACACCATCAGATAGTTGAGGGAGCAGGTGCTGTAGGAGTTGCCGCACTGCTGGCAGGCAAGATCGATCCAAAGGGAAGGAAGACAGGGATAGTAATATCAGGAGGCAATATCGATGAGGAAAAACTGAAAGCTATCCTTTCCATATATTGAGCTTTTTACAAAGAATAAGTCCCGGGGCATCCCCCAGGACTTATTCTTTGTATTATGGCTGCCGTCAGTACACTCAAATATGAGTTTAATTTTTTATTCCGACTTATCGAGAGGCAGTTCAGAATTTCCTGCCCACGCCTGGAACCCCTCGTCATAACACTGGGATTTGTGGAATCCTGCGTAACGCAGTGCCATCGTAACAAAGGCGGCTCTGACTCCGGCAGTATCGTACACTACTATCTCGTTATCCGGCGTTATGCACTGTTTCTTGAGAAGTTCGACTATCTCTTCCACTTCTTTAAAGTGGTATTGATCCTGGACAAAGTTCTGCATTTCTATGTGTATCGCGCCGGGAAGGTGACCGGCTCTCTTCTCCTGGAAAGGCCTGATTTTGCCCTGATATTCCGCAAGAGTGCGAACGTCAAGCAAAACCAGTCCGGTTTTGCCTATATTGTTGTTTATCCATTCGGTATTCACAAGATAATGCTCTTTGTAATTTTTAATTGAAAACGGCACAGCCTTGTTTTTATGGACGGTCTTTGAAACTGCTCCGCCCTCTTTTTTCCATGCCGTAAATCCGCCTTCCAGTATTTTTGCATTCTTTATGCCGCTCATCCTGAGTATCCAGAGAGCCCATCCGCTCTGTCCCCATCCACCCGCATCATCATAAACAACTACCATTTTATTGCCGTTTATGCCAAGAGCTCCTATCCTCTTTGCCATTGTAGCAGGCTGCCAGATAGTACCCCATTTTTTCGTGCCTGTCGGAGCATTCATATTTGCAAAGTATGTCCAGCTTGCGTTGACCGCTCCAGGGATGTGTCCGCCTGAATAGAGGCTTTCCGGCCTGGTATCCACTAGGACTACCTGCCCCTTGTTTTTCTTCAGCCACTCAGCGGAAACCAGAAGCGAAGCTTCTGTTTCGGGTTCTCCTACCTGCATCGGAGTAGGTTTAAATGGCCTGGAAAGGGGAACCGTGACCGGCGTTTTGTCTGACGGTGCGGCAGTCGCTGTTTTATTTTCCGGTGATTTAGCCTCCGGCACAACAGTGTTTTTAGACTGGGGTTCTGTCTGGGCGGCTGTCTGTGGAGTTTTGTCTGCCGATGAGGGTGTCTGGGCTGAAAGGGACGGGGTCATAAGGGTCAAGACCATAAATGCGATAAATACTGCGCTGGATATTTTTTTCATAATATCATTCCTTTCATACTTGATACTCTTTATATCAGGCACTGTAACTAACTTCTAAGTCTGTATCATAACAAAATATCGCTTTTTTTAATCTGCTAAATTACTGTTTTGAAGATCAGTGCCAGTTATCATAGATCCATTGTGCAGCTCTTTTAGCCTCGTTGAATTCTTGCCACATTTTCCTTTCTTCCTCGTCCTGCGGCTCAACAATGGTCTCATGCCTTCTCTTTATCCATTCCCTGAACTCAAGCAGGGCATCATGTCTTGCAAAGTGTTCAAAAACAAGATCGAACTTTGGGATGCCCCAAAGCATATTGGGAGCCAGAGCACCTATACCTACCAGCCATGCTGTCGCATCCTGAAGAATTTTTTTAACTCCTTTTTTATGTCCGACCCTGAGAAGGACTACCCTATGTCCTCCGGTCACTGTCTCAGATATCATATTTACTGAATCCTCAGTACAAAAGACTTCAGTCGAAAAACCAAGCATGGCTGGAATAGGGTTGAAATCGCTTTCAGACGCAATCAGAAGGTATCTTACAGCAGTAGAATGGGAAGCAATATATTTCAGGGCCTCGACTGATCCGGGAGAGGTTCTTCTTGACGTTGTAATGTAGAGGTCGGCCTCTTCATGTTCAGCGATCTTCATTATATGTCCGATCTTTTTTTTGATCCATGCGGGCGATACTGAATAGTTTCCGTCATCACCGCCGATAAGGATCGACCATATCCTCGAAGAATTAGCCGGATATTCCTGTAACAATGCTTCACCCTGCTTTTTAAGCTCATCCTTCATGATCGAATTGGGTGAACCAAGCGTGACAAATACATTCGGTTTTCTGTCAGGATAATCATGCTCCGGCACTATCGCAAAATCAAACGGACCTGTGCCTACGATCCCGGGTGTCATTACAGTGGCACACGCACACCTCCATATATAGCCAAGGGCAAGGTTATAGGGGGCTGGTGTGCTTCCTGCGGAAATTATGAGAACTTCCCTTGTTCCCTCGTGGATATCTCTCTCTGCGAACCACTGGCCCACCCTTCTGACAACAGCGTCTCCGTCAGCCATGGCAAGCCAGTCCCTTGCGTCTCTTCTGTTTCCCTGGACAAGCTTTCTTGCTGCTGCCTTTGCCCTGGTTCTGGCAGCTCCACTGAGTAAGGGAACCTCTGCTTCCAGTATCTCGGCACCTGTCATCATGGACAGCCAAAGGGCCACACCACGGCTCTGGTTTAGGTGTCCCCTTATTCCGTCACTTAAGATGACTATCACCCTGATACTTTTATCTTCGTTCATTGCACCCTGTTCTTGTCCTTTTCTTCTGCAAGTATCTTTCTTACTATCTGCAAATCTTCCTCTGTGTTGACGTTGGGGCCGAGAGAAGGATACTTTGTCGCAATTACAGCCATTGTATAGCCATGTTCCAATATCCTTAACTGCTCCAGTGATTCTTCTTTCATCAGCGGAGTAGTGGGAAGTTCAACGAATTTCAGGAGGAATTCCTTTGTGAAAGCATATATGCCAAGATGCTCCCAGACGGGACATTCTGTAGCATTGCGCCTGAAAGGTATCGGAGACCTGCTGAAATAGAGCGCTCTGCCCTTTTGGTCGGTGACGACTTTAACAATGTTGGGGTTGTTGAAATCTTTTTCGCCGGTTATAGGCACGCACACCGTTGCAGAGTCTGCGCCTGGGTCTGATACTATTCCCTCTGCAAGCTCCCTTAGCATCCTTGGATCGAGCATGGGCTCGTCTCCCTGGATGTTTATCACGTAGTCTGTATCGATGGTTCTGGCTACCTCTGCCACCCTGCTGGAACCATCGGGATGATCAGCTCTTGTAATAAGGACATCTCCGCCGAATTTTTCAGCTGCGTTGTATATCCTTTCGTCATCTGTAGCAATCACTACCCTGAAGAAGACACCCGAAGCCAATGCTCTCCTGTATACGTGTTCCACCATTGGTTTCCCGCAGATATCAAGAAGCGGTTTACCGGCCAGCCTTGTAGATGCGAACCTTGAAGGTATCACACCAAGAATCCTGGGTAAATTCATTTACTCACATTCCATTCTCTGAACTTTTTCAGCATCTTTCCCCTGTCGAGAAACTTTACGTTTCTGACGATCCATTCGCGCATCTCTCTGCCTTCTTCTGTCTCCTGCTTATAGCTTATGAAGTCAAGTTTAATTCCAAGTTCGTCAGCTATTTTAACAGCAAAAACGGGCCAGATCATACCAATATCACCGATCACCGGTATGCTGCCCTCGTGTCGGGCAAAGGCAGACATTTCCATCCTGAATGGTATTTTGGATATCTTCGTCTTGGGAAGTCCTTTATCGATAGCTTCCTGTATCATGGAGCTCTTTTTCTGGAGATCCTGTGCAAGCCTCAGGTTTTCGTCCAGATCAAATCTGACAAGAGTTTTATTTTCGAGGCTGAATACCGGCTGTCCCTGCCACCACGACCAGATTCCGTGTCCGGTATATGTTTCGAATGGACCGTCGTGGATCTCCTGGGTAAGAGCCACTGCTGATTCGATAATGACATCTGCCGCACCGAGCATATCGGCTATGCGCCTGGAGCGTTCTGCCACAGGGATGCTGTCTCCTACGGCAAGTCCGACATGCCCTCCGCCTACCATCTGCGGTATGGTCACAAGAACGGGAAGTCCCTTTTCCGCTCCCATCCCAAGCATGGTCCTGCTGTCACATCCCCATCCCGCTATGGTTTCAAAAGGAAGCCCCGACTGCCTTGAGAGGGAGAGTATCTCCTCGGCAATTTTTTCTGTACGAAGCCCCATTGGGTATGCCATATTGCCGGCAGCTTTGATTACCATACGCCCGTCTGCGGTCTTCCCTTTTTCAAAAAAATCCTCGTCAAGGATCATTTCTTTGCGTAGAATATCCGTCTGTTCGTCAGAAAGATCTGTGAATTCAAATACATTGCCTCTCGGCATCCTTGACTTATCAAGTCCAAACAAGGATGCATCACACATTTTTACCCTGTCAAGCGAACCACTCATTTCATGGTTTATGACAGCGGAACTTGTAGTTACTCCGTCAACTATGCCCTTTCCCATCAGTTCAGCGATCAGTGTCGTCACACCTTCGTGCAGATTGGGTCCGCTTCCGGTCACTACTGCTACCTTGCCGCCCTTTTTCTTCGTTTCGACTACCTTTGAAACAGCACGATCAAGTGCTTCGCGGGAACGTTCATCCAACCCGTTGTAAAAATCATTTAAAAGATCCCTCTTAATTTTCATGTATACCCCTCCCTGCACTGAGCAGATGGTTTTATGCTTATGAATTTTCTTATCAATAAAAGATCAGACACGAAAAACACAGTCTAATCAATAATATTTACATATCCTCTCCCATGTCTTTGATGAGGACCCCGAAGAGCTTTCGAAATACTTTTCACTGATCTTTTTGTATTTTTGGCCGTTATCATTTTCTGATATTTCCATTATTTCTATCCATACTTTCGCAAGGTTTTCAGCATCTTTGACCTGTGTCGCTATCCCCAGTTCAATAAATTTTTCAGAGGCCTCGGCGAAATCTTCCATGTGAGGACCATATTGAACAGGGATCCCCCATGAGACAGGCTCTAAAATATTTTGGCCGCCTTTATCTGCAAAACTGCCTCCGACAAATGCCGAAACAGCTGTTCCGTACAACTCAAAAAGAACGCCTATCTTATCGACCACTGTAACATCTTTATCAAACCGGTCAGATGAAAGCAATCCTGCGCTGAACTTCTGCTCTGCAACAGCAAGGACCTCCTCCGCCCGTTCAGGATGTCTGGGCGCCAATATCAATTTTGCAGAGGAACATCTCTCCCTGAGTATCTCAAAAGCCCTTATGACTTTCTCTTCTTCGCCTGGGTGGGTACTCCCGGCTATAAATATTTTATACCTGTCGGACCCAAACTTTGCAGCCCAGCGGTCACGCGCAGCCAGGTCTTTCCTCGAAAGAAGGGCGTCCGTCTTGGTATCTCCGAAAACATTCAATTTTTTCTCAGGGACTCCTATGGACCTGAGCCTTTCAAGATCTCTCTTTTCCCTTAGGAAAATTTCCGTAAAAAGATCATAAAAGATCGCTCCGATCTTCTTTTGCACAGTGCCTTCAAGGCGTTTCCAGGTCCTGTCAGATATCCTTCCGTTGACAAGGAAAGCTGGAATAGAAGCATCTTTTAGTTCCCAGAGCATGTTCGGCCACAGCTCAGTCTCCGCTGTGGCAAAAGCCCAAGGATCAAGACTTAGCATAGCCCTTTTTACAAATTCTTTTTTGTCCCACGGATAATATATATGATGGTCAAAAAGACCTTCTCCCAAACGTATGGCCATATCTTTTCCTGTTTCTGTCGTTGTGGATATCACTATCGGTCCGCTGTAACCTGAAGCCCTCGCAGCACGGATCACAGGGATCAAAGCCTGGACCTCTCCGACGGAGACGCCATGGGCCCAAAAGGGTCTTCTTCCTTTCAGTTTTTCGATCAATTCCTGAGACAGGAGGCCCCTTCTCTCATCATAACCCTCACTATATTTATTCTTGAGCTTTGGCCAGGACAAAAGGAAAATTGAATCGATAAGAGGCTGATAAAGAGATCTGAGCAGGGACAGCTAGGCCACCCCCGCTTTAAGTATTTCATGGATATGGACCATACCAACCGGCTTGTCGTCCTCAACAGCGATAAGTGCCGAGACTTCCCACTCTTCAACTATGCGGACTGCCTCAACAGCAAGCCTGTCCGGCGAAATTACTCTCGGGGTACGTGTCATTCCCATGTGCACAGGTAAATCCAACCCCTGTACTCCCTCTCTTTCAATAAAACGCCTGAGGTCCCCGTCGGTAAATACTCCGACAAGTTTGCCCGAGTCATTTACCACAGCAGTAGCTCCATAGCCTTTACTCGTTATCTCAAAGAGAGCCTCCCTGACTCGCGATGATTCATTTGTTACCGGAAGTTTGTCTCCGGTACCCATAAGGTCCCTTACCCTCAGCAGAAGTTTCCTGCCAAGCGAACCTCCCGGATGGAAGAGTGCAAAATCATCTTTTCCCAGTCCAAGGAGGAGCGTAGCCATTCCTGCAACTGCATCTCCTAAAGCCATCTGCAAGGTAGTGCTGCTTGTCGGGGCAAGTCCAAGCGGATCGGCCTCGCATTCCACATGACAGTTCAGCACTACATCTGCCTCTCTGGCCAATGTGGAATTTATATTCCCCGTTACCGCTATTATCGGCGCTCCCAATCTTTTAAAATAGGGAATTATGTCAATAAGTTCTCTTGTCTCTCCGCTGTTGCTCAGGAAATAGCCAAGATCTTCGCGGCATACCATTCCAAGGTCTCCGTGAGCTCCTTCGGTTGCGTGGAGAAAGAATGCCGGGACCCCCAGGGATGCAAAAGTAGCAGCTGTCTTTCGTCCGACATGGCCGGATTTGCCAAGTCCCGATACAACGACCCTTCCCTTACACCTGCTCAAAAGATGGGATGCCGCCACAAGTTCATTGTTTACCCTTGCTGCTGCCGATATCAGTGCATCCGCTTCCTTCTGCAGGATATTCCTGCCTGCTGAAAGCATCTCTTCATCAGAAAATTTCTTTTCTTCACGCTCGTACGGAAGATTCATTCTTCTACACCTGTCCAATCAAGAGAAGCAAAACCTATCTTTTCCCTTACTATTTTGTCTATTTCAGCAGTCTGCCTCAGGACCTCGCGCATAGAGTGCAGTGGCACCATATTGGGTCCGTCGCACATCGCAGAATCAGGATCCGGATGTACTTCCATGAAAAGTGCATCTATTCCCACGGCAACAGCTGCACGTATCAGGGACAAGACGAAGGACCTGTCTCCTCCGCTTCTGTCACCCTGACCTCCCGGTTTCTGGACACTGTGGGTCGCATCGAACATGACCGGAAAGCCAAGGCTTCTCATTACAGGAAATGAGCGATAATCAACTGAGAGTTCATGGTATCCGAAAGCTGTTCCTCTTTCACAGAGTATTATCTGCTCGTTGCCTGCTTCACGACATTTGGCAACTACCGACCGCATGTCTTCAGGAGCCATAAACTGCGCCTTTTTGATGTTTAGTGGCTTCCCTGTCCTGCTAGCTGCTACCAGGAGGTCTGTCTGACGGCACAGAAACGCGGGGATCTGAATGAGGTCCACCGCTTCAGCAAGTTTTTCCGCCTGCCATGGTTCGTGCATATCAGTCACCACAGGGACATCAAGTTTTTTCCTTATCTCTTTAAGCCACTTAAGTCCCTCTTCAATTCCGGGTCCCCTGTAACTTGCGATAGAGGTCCTGTTTGCCTTATCGAAAGAGGCCTTGAATATATAACCAAAACCAAACTCACTGCAGAGCTTTTTCATCTCCTCTGCGATGGCACAAGCGCCTTCATAACTTTCGAGCACACAAGGCCCTGCTGCTACTGCCAACATATCTCCGCCGACAGTAATGTCGCGGACCCTGACTTTGCTTATTACCTGTGACGATCCTTTATTCACCCTGCAGCATCTCCTTTTTACAGCGCGATCCATTTTTGCTCTTTTGTGCTATAAAAAAACGATATTTTTCATATACAGCACATCTATTATCCCATCCAAGTGCGGATGCGCAATACTCAACCACATGATCAAGCGCACCCAATCCTCCTAAATTCCTTATTCCCGCCTCTTTCATGCTGTTCTTGAGCTCGGGGTCGCTTAGAATTCTTTCGGCGGCTTTTGCAAGTTCCTGGGGTTCAGCCTTCACAAGTATCTCCGCCTCTTTCAAAAGCTTTTTCTGTATCAGTTTGCCTTTTTCAAGAATGGAGACAACGGGCACACCGAGACCTGCGCACAGCTGGTTGGCTGTTCCGCCAAGCCCTATCAGCAAATCAGCACCTAAAGCTGCGTCTGCTACTTCTCCCCTATATATCCTTACTTTTATTCCTTCTGACTCCAGGAAGTCTCTGCCCGGAGCCAAATCCCAGCCGCCAAGGTTGTCGACGAGTTTATTAACATCGATCATAGGGGCCGGGACCATGACAAAGCTGCATTTCTTTCTTTTTGAGAGTTCTTTTGCGGAATCCAGGATCAGTATTACATCTTCGTAAGTCCTGGGACGGCTCCCGGGCAAAAGGAGGATCCTGTGGCAGTCTGTTTCATCCCACACATTTATTCCGGACTTTTCCTTGTCTATCAGATCCATTACAGGATTGCCGCAAAATTCCGCATTTACTCCCCCGGACCTGAGCTCCTCGGCTGTTTCAGAGTCTCTTGTCCAAACAAACCTGCTTCGGTGTTTAAGCAAAAATTGTTCAACAGAGAGGTGTCCGCTCAGATGTACAGACTTTGCGGTCGCCACAAGTACCGGTTTCATTCCTTGCCCCCAGAGCATGCTTGCGATCAGGTATACGTCTCCGACACAAACAGGTGTCCTGTATCTGCTGTAGAGTGATGAAAGAGCGCTCATCTGTGAAGTGATAGAGCTTCCGAGTCCATGCCGCAAATCCTTTATGAACTCCGGGAAACTGTATTTTATTACTCCTCCGCTCGGCATTTCAATAGACGGAGAGAGGACCCTGAAGCCCTCGTTCCTGTAATGCGTTCCTGATCCGACAAAAGCAAAGGCAGATACCTCTGCGGCACGGAAGCGTTTCTTCATCTTCTTTGCAAGTACAACTCCTATGGCGTCTTCGCCATATCCATTTGACGCTATCATCAAATTCGGTTTTAGCTTCTCCAATATTTTCTTTCTGAATCCAAGGTCGTCATTAAGAGTCACTGCTATCCGGGGGATATATATGGGGATATCCATATCCAATCCCTCAGGCAGGTTGACGAGATCCTTTTCCGTGCAGATAAAACCGTCAGCACCTTTGTTCTTTGCCAGTTCGACCAGACCGTTTATGTCGCTTTCTGTAAAGATATGGTGATCTCTGAATGTTCGATGGTCAGAAATCATAATATTTATCTGTTCAAGGAATCTATAAAATCCGGCGGGGCTGCCTATTGCAGAAAAGGCTATGTAATTTCCACGCGGACTTACTCCGGCAGGAAGGCTGCGTTCTTCTCTCCTGAGTATCTCTATCCATGATTCCATTTTGATTTCAGCGGTAAATATCTTGCGCGGATCCAGAAGTTTTTCAAGTTCTGCCTTTGTTGAAGCAAGCTGTGCAGGATCAGCCTGGTTTGCCTTGGTTATGACAAGGATATCTGCCCTGCTGAAGGCCGATTTGGGTTCCCTCATTGAACCTGCGGGGATAACATTGCCGTTTCCAAAGGGGCATGTCGCATCTACAAGCACTATGTCGACATCGCGCGCCATCCTTCTGTGCTGGAACGTGTCATCGGTCACAGCAACTTTCGCTCCCAGTGATGCAAGGAGTGCGACCCCCTGGACTCTGTCTCTGGATACAACGATCTTTGCTCCGGGAAGCCTTTTGGCCAGCATCAGCGGTTCATCCCCTGCCGTGTCCCTATGCGTGCTCTCTTCGTCCTGCCCCACCCATATCGGACCATGCTCTTTGGTCCTGTATCCCCTGCTTACAAGTCCGGCCTCTATTCCGGCTTCCTGAAACTGCCTGACGACAAGTTCCGTCATTGGAGTCTTATTCGTGCCCCCCAGACTGTTGTTGCCAATGCTCACAACAGGAAGAGGAGGCTCCGTTACCCCCAGCAGACCTCTTGCGTATAAATTGATCCGTAGCTTCATCCATAGGCGGGTAATGAACTGAAGAGGATAAAGAATAGCCCAGGGGGATACCTTTCTTTCCCCCCTTGCGTATCTAAGATAACTGCGCAGAAGTTTTGACATTTTCTTCGCCGTGTTCTCCGTTGCTTGCATTGAAAAGTTTGAAATAATGGCCTTTTATTGAAATAAGTTCATCGTGAGTACCCTGTTCGACCAGTTTCCCTCCTGAAAGGACTGCTATCCTGTCGGCATCCCGTATCGTCGAAATCCTGTGCGCAATTATGATCGAAGTCCTTCCCTGCATTGCTTTCCTCATGGCATCCTGTACCTGCTGCTCTACCAGAGCGTCAAGTGACGATGTAGCCTCATCCATTATCAGGATGCGGGGATCCCTCACTACCGCCCTGGCGATCGCAATACGCTGTCTCTGTCCACCGCTTAGGGTTACTCCCCTTTCTCCTACAGCTGTGTCAAAACCGTCAGGAAGGGTCCTTATAAAACTAAGAATACCGGCCGTTTCGGCAGCCCTTACAAGGTCGTCATCTGTAACCCCATCATATCCATACCCAATATTGTATGCAAGTGTCCCTCTCATAAGCACAGGATCCTGAGGGACTACCCCTATCTGTCTTCTGTAGCTTTTCAGCTCAAGCTGCTTTATATCAGTTCCGTCTATCAAAATTGTTCCCTTCTGCGGGTCGTAAAATCTCATAACAAGGTCTGCCAGAGTTGATTTTCCGGCACCGGTAGAACCTACAACGGCAATTTTCTGTCCTCTTTCGATCTCAAAATCCAGGCCTTTCAGTACCCAGGCTTTGTCGTTATAGGCAAACCAGACATCATTGAATGTTATTTGACCTCCCATCGGGGCGAGGGTCAGCGGGTTTTCAGCCAGGGGCACTTCGTTCTTCTCGTCAAGAATTTCGAAGACCCTGTCAGCTGAAGCAACTCCCTGTTGTATTGTGCTGATCACTCTGCTAAGTACCCTTATAGGCTGCACAAGCAGGCCAATGTATGTAAGAAAAGCAAGAAGGGCTCCGGCCGTCAGCTTTCCGTTGATTACATCCCTTCCCCCAAACCACAAAATAAAGGCAAGGGCTGATATAAGTATCACTTCGACCGTTCCTTCAAGAAGACCCCTGACCTGAGTCCCCTTCATTACAGCCTTAAAATGTTTGTTGCTTTCATATTCAAATCTTGCATACTCTTTCTCTTCCGTGACAAAAGCCCTTACTATTTTTATGGATGAGAGTGCTTCCTGTGCAATAGCAGCCACCATTGCAAGTTTTTCCTGTATCGTTCCTCCGACTTCACGCAGCTTTGAAGAAGCTTTGTCAATAACAAGCACAGCCAGGGGGGTTACTATAAATGTGATCAGAGTGAGCTTCCAGTTTATAAAGAGAAGGAAACATATTATCCCTATAAAAGTACACCCCTGCACTACGAAATCCACTACGACCGAAGCAAGGATATTCTGCAGAACAGCAACATCGTTAGTTATCCTTGAAAGAAACTCCCCCGAACGCTTGCTGTAAAGTTTTGCCAGGGAAAGTCTCTGAGTGTGGTCGTAGAGCTCCAGCCTGATATCTATGACTACCTTCTGTCCGACCCACGTCATCAGATACATATGCCCATATCCAAAAAGTGCTTTCAGGATGTACAGGGTTATTATCCCTATCGCAAGAAGGTTGAGTGTTGAAGCTTCTTTATTTATCAGGACATCATCAACAATATTTTTTATAAGCCAGGGTGGGATGATCCCGAATACAGACGAAAGGATCATGCAGGCAAGAGCCGCTGCCAGCCTCATCTTGTAAGGTTTGCAGTAGACCAGAAGACGAATATATGAGGACCATGTTTTTTTGTCTTTTAAAGAAAACATCTCAGTTTGCCCCCATTATCCTTCCCGCCCACGACTCATAAACTCCGGTCTCACCAAGCATACCCCTTGCAAGCTCCATTTTTTGGGATATGCATTTTTTAGTTTCTCCATCACCATTCAGCCAATTGAAAACTTCACTTAGAATATTTTCCTTTGTGGCTTCCTCCTGCATCAGTTCCGGGAAGAGTTCCATATCCAACATTATGTTCGGGATAGTATAATACGGCGTTTTAACAAGGCATCTTCCTATTAATGCTGAAAGCGGACTTAACCTGTAAGCCACCACCATGTATTTTCCCAGCATCATTGCTTCAACAGCCGCAGTCCCACTCGCGGCTACCGAGCAGCATGAGGCAGCAAGGAGATCCCTACCTTGCCCTGTATAAATGTCGAAATTATTATTTTCAAGCTGCTCTTTCACCATCATTCTTTTCTTTTCATTAAGTCCGGGGGCAATCGAAAAGACAGGATGCCAACCCTTTTCTTTTATTTCTGCGGCAACTGTTTCCATAAGAGGAAGGAGATTTTTTATTTCGACTCCCCTGCTTCCGGGCAGAAAAGCTACCAGTTTTTTTTCTTGCCTGAGGCTTTCAGGCAGATTGGCTGCAAGCTCCTCTTTGCAGGCAAACTCCTCTGTCATGGGATGTCCTGTCCAATAACTGCTGCAGCCGTTTTTCAAAAGGAATTCATGTTCAAACCTGAAAAGCGGAAAACATTCATCAACAACGGCAGCAATCTTTTTTACCCGACCGCTCCTCCATGCCCATACCGTCGGCGGGGAAATGTAGAATACCCTGCCCTTGTATCCTTTCGACCTCAGTTTCTGCACAAGGCGAATATTGAAATCAGGACTGTCGGCGATCACAACGCTTTGAGGACCCCTTTGCATTATTCGGTCTGTCATCTCATTCAACAGTCCGAATAATTTGGGCACTGAGGATATCACCTCTGCAATTCCAAAAAGCTGAAGTTCCTCACCAGGCCACTCGACCCTTACGCCAGCTTCCTTCGACTCTTTGCCGCCCATGCCCCATATATCGCCTTCATAACCCATTTTGCGGAGAGTTTTAACGACAGAGGCGGTATAGTGATCCCCGGATGCTTCGCCTGAGCTCAGGAAGATCGACACTGTTCTATTCCCATCACGGTGATTTTTTCTTTTTCAGCAACAGAACGGAATTCTTCGGGTTCCATTATAAGAGTCCAGCCTGCGTGAAGAGCAAGACAGGTCAGTTTTGCCTGTGCCATGTTTCTCAGTGTGTTAGGTCCCACGGTTGGGATGTCATATCGCTGATCCTGGTCAAGCCGCATCATTTTAACTACAGTTCCTCCCGAGCAGATTGATCCGGCCCTGAGAAGAGTGGCGTCCGTCCCTTCCATGGCCTCCACGGCGACCACCGAACGTTTGTTAACGACAACTGTCTGTCCAAATGACAGGGGGACAAGAGTTTTACAGATCGAGAAACCATATTCCGCATCATCCATCTCTTCAGAAGTGGCCCTTCTTCCTGCTATATGCCCGGGCCTGGCAAGCAGGTCCGGGATGATCTCCCTGTAACTCATTACCTCGAATCCGGATTTTTCAAAAAAATCGACAAGAGCTCCCAAAATGGAGTGATCGTCCCTGAAAACAAGGCTTGCAAGAAATTTCTGCGTTGTAAGATCAAAAAGTGAGGGTTTGAATGCAAGAGTCTTTGATATGGCACCAGCCATAATAATTTTTTTAACGCCTCGGCTTTTCATGTCCTTGATAGTAGACCCCAGATCAGGCTTTACAATGTTTACTACCTCGAGTGCATACTTAGATATCTCCCCGACTTTTTCCCTGACAGAGTAAACGACCGGAGGTGTCCCCATGTCAGTAAGCCTGCTTGCTATTACGACAGGCAGATTTCCATCCCCGGCTATCAAGGCTATCTTATTTTCCATCAATTATTCCTCCTGAAACCATATCTGCTGTAAAGTCACATACTATAATTGTCACTCATAAAAACGGAATTAGTCACATATCTTTGGTGCCATCGGGAAAGTATAGCACAGCTCGCTGTCCTGTCGTTCCGAAAGGGCAATGACAACGAAAGTCAGGAGCCTCTGTCGTTTATGTTTTTCTATCCCAGTGCAACATCAAGGACCATCATTACAGCAAAACCAAACAAGACCCCCATTGTAGACAGATCCCCGTTTCCGCTCGATTGCGACTCGGGGACTACCTCTTCAACAACAACAAATATCATCGCACCTGCCGCATAAGCAAGCGCATATGGAAGTACGGGCCTGGCTATCTGAACTAAAAGAGCGCCGATAAGGGCAAAAAAGGGTTCAACTACCGCAGAAAGCTGACCATATAAAAAAGCCTTCTGCCTGCTCAGTCCCTCGCGGCGAAGAGGCATCGAAACAGCAAGCCCTTCCGGGAAGTTCTGCAGCCCTATGCCTATAGCCAACGCTATCGCCCCGGCCATAGTTGCCTCCGGCATAAGTCCGATTGCTCCGAATGCGACCCCGACAGCCATGCCTTCAGGTATGTTGTGGATGGTTATAGCCAAAACAAGGAGCGTCGTCCTCCTCATTCTTGATGGAGGTCCGTCCGGGTCTGTCTCTGCCATTCCAGGATGGAGATGAGGCATGAGCATGTCAAGAAGCCGCATTGAAATGCCTCCGAGGAGGAAGCCAATAAAAGGAGGCAGCCATCCGGGGTAGCCCAGCTCCTCTGATATCAATATCGCCGGAGCAAGCAGAGACCAGAAACTGGCGGCGATCATTACCCCTCCGGCAAATCCCAGCATTACATCAAGAACTTTCTGCTCAGGCCTCTTTGCAAGAAAGACTCCCGAAGCGCCCAAAGCTGTCAGACCCCATGTAAAGCATCCTGCCAAAAGCGCCTGGACCGGCGCCGGCAACCCCAAAAACCAATTCACAGAAACATCATCCTCCAAAGAATGATCTCTTGGAACAACTCCTATTTTACAGGCAAAACATAAGTACCAATAGCGCGTATTTGGCGCAACGGATATAAAAAAGCATTTCAATCAAAGGTGATATAATATTCTCTCAGAATGCGGGGGGCGAAGCCAGTGTTTTCTACTGATAGGACAAATGAATGGTTCAAAGTCTTCACAGATAGTTATAAGACAGAAGGTATGCTCCACCCTATGCTTGACCTCAAGCTCAAACACAGCAAAAGGGTTTCTGAAATATGCTCTGAAATAGCTGATTCAATGGGATGGGACGAGTATGGAGACAGCTGTCTGGCACATACTGCAGGTCTTCTGCATGACGTGGGAAGATTTCCTCAATACAGTAAATACAGCACCTTTTTCGACAGCATCAGCGTTGACCATGGAGACCTGGGTGCCGAAATAATCTCAAAAGAATTTAACTGGGATGGCATCCCTGAAAATTGCAGGGAAAATCTCATATCGGCTGTTAAGTTCCACAACAAGAAAACAGTACCCACCGGACTGAAGCTAGGCCCTTATAAGTGGTCGTGCATGGTCAGGGATGCAGATAAAATCGACATCTACAGGATGGTAGAGGAACGTATCGACAAAGGAACGATATTTGAAATGCTCCCAAGACACCGGATGGCGGAAGGGCTTTCACCTGATCTTGTGGAAGAAATAAAGGCAACGGGCTCAGGGTCCTATTCAAATGCCCGCTCCCTTCAGGATTACAGGCTGATACAGCTGACCTGGGGCTGCGACCTGAATTTTCCGGTATCTGTGGCTACGATCAAAAAAGAAAAAATAATAGAGAGGATCCGTAAGGACCTCAGACCGTACGGGGCAAATGATCTTGTCGACAATTTAATAAGCCGCATATATTCCATGGCGTAAAAA